>JBDNGJ010000247.1:0-9843 GCA_041689365.1 Virgibacillus sp. | reverse complement strand
GGGATGTGCCATCCCAATGGCTAGTTATTATTTTGTCCTTTAAAAACCAAGTGGCTCTTTCTTCCGCAATCACTGGCTCTATTCTCCGCAAACAGTGGCTCAAAACTTCGCACAGCTGGCTCAATTTGTTCGCAATACTCACAGGTTTCAGAAAATGTTATCAGTAGTTCTAATTTTGTTTTTAGTTCTGTCAAACGGGACATTTGCTTTTGCGAATTCCAGCGGAAGCCCAAGTCCAGTGGATGCATCTAAATTAAACGAAACTAGCCAACTAGACCAAATTAATAAGTTAAAAGAGCCTACTTTAGATGCACAATTTAAAGATAATGAAAAGGTACGAGTTATTGTCGAGTTAGACGGTGAGGCACCTCTTGAATACGCAAATAAAAAAGGTGTAATGTATAAAAAACTTGATCAGTCAACAAAAAACTCGTTAACTAGTGAAGTAGAGAAACAACAAAAAGTAGCAAAACAAGCTATTTCATCAAAGAGTGTTAACATATCATACAATTACGATTACTCAGTTTCCTTCAATGGTTTCAGTGGTGAAGTTGAATTTGGAGACATTGAAAAGATTGAGTCTGTATCAAACGTAAAAAACGTGTACTTAGCAAATGAATATAAACGTCCTAAAGTTGAGCCCAATATGGATACTAGTCATGACTATATACAATCACGTACAACATGGGCTGATGCACAGTTGAAAGGTGAAGGAATGGTAGTAGCAGTAATCGACACTGGTGTAGACCCTTCACATAAGGACTTTGTATTAAGTGATAGCACAGAAGAAGAGCTGACTGAAGAAGATGTGAATACTTTAGTCGATGGCGCAGAATTAGAAGGTGGGAAATACTACACTGAGAAAGTACCATTTGGTTATAATTATTATGATACAAATGATATTATTCTTGACGAAGGCCCTGGAGCATCTGAACACGGCATGCACGTAGCAGGTACTGTTGCGGCAAACGGTGACGAAACAAATGGTGGAATTAAGGGTGTTGCACCTGAAGCGCAAGTTTTAGGTATGAAAGTATTTAGTAACGACCCGAATTTCCCATCAACATGGTCTGACGTATATTTAGCTGCAATTGATGATGCGATTGCACTTGGTGCAGACGTATTGAACATGAGCCTTGGATCAACTGCGTCATTCTTCGAGGCTAATAGTCCAGAAGATTTAGCAATCACTAGAGCTACTGAAAATGGTATTGTATCTGCTATTTCAGCTGGTAACTCTGGACATATAGGATATGGATGGGACAAGCCATTCTATCAAAATCCTGATATTGGTGTGGTAGGAGCCCCTGGTTTAAATCCAGATTCAATCCAAGTGGCAGCATCTGGTAACACTGCATATCTATACGAACATCAAATTAACATTGGTGCATTTTCAGGTGTTGGTTATGGTGCTGATGATTGGACAGAACTAGCATCTCAAGATCTTGAAGTTGTGAGCTTATCTGCATTAAACGGTGTTGATGAAGTACCTGGCGAAGCATGTGAGGTATGCGGAACACCAGGAGAATTTGATAGTGTTGATGTAGAAGGTAAAGTAGTTCTTGTAAAACGTGGAGCCCTTGCGTTTATTGATAAGACAAATAATGCGGCAGCAGCAGGCGCTGCAGGTATTATTGTTTATGACCATGGAAATTCGCAATTTTATAAGGACCAAGGTGGCTGGGCAATTCCATTTACAATGCTCCATGCAGATGATGGAGCAGCATTAGAAGCGGAATTGGCTGCAAATGGCGGTACATTACCATTAGGTATTGAAAAGCTTAATGAAAATGAATCACCTGAAATGGGTAGAATGACTGAATTCTCTTCTTGGGGAACAACTCCAAGCTTAGAATTAAAGCCTGAAATCACAGCACCAGGCGGAAATATCTATTCTACTTTAGAACATGATCAATATGGATTGATGAGTGGTACTTCCATGTCATCTCCGCACATTGCTGGTGGATCTGCTTTAGTACAGCAATACTTGCAGAAAGATGATAGATTTGCAGATTTAACTATTGAAGAACGTACACGCTTAGCTAAGGTGTTATTGATGAATTCAGCTAATGTTATTAAAGACCTTAATGACCAGCCGTTTTCACCAAGACGCCAAGGTGCAGGTATGATGCAGCTATTAAATGCAGTGCGTACACCTGTAACAGTTGTTGATTCTTCAACAAATAAGGCAAAAGTAGAATTGAAAGATTTCCATACGAAAACATTTGATATGACATATACAGCAGAAAATATTTCAGATGAAGATGTAAAGTATAACGTTGATACAAGTGTATTGGCAGATACATTACAAAAAACTGATTCTGATGTAGAATATAATGCTCTAATTGCAGGAAATATGAAAGGTGTTAATATCGATTCACCAGAAACAATCACAGTTCCCGCTGGAGATTCAGTAGAATTCACTGTGGCGATTGACTTAACTAACGCGAAAATTCCTGGTCTAACAGTAGATGGCAAAGAAACTACTTTCGATCTAAAAGAAAATATTTTTGTTGAAGGTTTTGTGAAATTGGTACCTGAAGATGCTACAAACTCAGAGCTTTCAGTACCATATGTTGGTTTTTATGGTGATTGGGATGAGCCATCTGTACTAGATGGTATTCAAGATTTAGGTGAAGAACGTTTCTACAACTTCGATGACCTATTTGGTCCTGGTGTTGCACATGATATGATAGCCGGTGAAGGTGGTAGTTTTGTTGCCCCAGTTGAAGTAGATGGTAAAAAATACTATCCAGTTTCACCAAATGGCGATGGGATCTATGATACAATCTACCCGTTACCAGCATTCATGCGTAATGCGTCCGAAGTGCAGTTTAATATTTTAAATGAAGAGGATAAACAATTACGTCGTATCTCACTTGAACATAATGTGAGGAAAAATTACTTTAACGGTGGAAGCCCTGGTATGTCTTACTACAGCTTCAACCCAGCAAGACAATGGGATGGAACTGGCTTAGATGGATTAGTTGATGATGGAGCTTATGCATATGAAGTTAAATCATTAATTGACTATAAAGGTGCCGATTGGCAGTCTAAAGAGTATCCAGTTTACGTTGATACGACTGGGCCAGAAGTTAGCGTGACATATGAAGAAGGTTTCTTAAATATTGAATCTACTGACAGTGGTGTCGGCGTAAGAGGGTTCGATATCTATAAAGATGGTTCTTATCAGGGATCTCTTTCTCCAGATGAGGATGGAAACGCAAAACTAGACTTCGGTGAAATTCCTGATGATATGACAACTAGCTTTACAGTTAATACGTTTGATAATGCTTTTAACCAATCAAGTACAACTATATCTGTGAATGATGCAGACAAACCAATTATTTACGTTGATGAACTAACACCTGAGCCATACGGAACATACAATACTAACGTAGTTTCAGTCTCAGGATATGTTCAAGAAGATTCTGCATTAGCTTCATTTACTGTAGATGGTAAAGAAGTAGAAGTGGAACAAAATGGAAACGAGTATCATTTCGAAACAGAAGTAGCATATGAAGAAGATGGTAGAAAAGATATAATCTTTAAAGCTATCGATAAGTCCGGAAAAGAAATGGGAGTTAAGCGCCCAGTATTCATTGATACAACAAATCCTGGAGTAACATTTGATGCTCCTGCGGTGGTTGATCATGATGTAGCTAATGTTGATGTTGACTTTAACCTAACTGACAACTTTAGTACGCTATCACTTAAGATTAAAGGTAATCATGTATATGATAAACCATTCAAAGGTCCATCAACATATGTTGATGCAGCAAATGAAACCGTTAAACAAACATTAGATCTTGAACCAGGTGACAACGTATTCAGTATAGCTCTTGAAGACTTTGCTGGAAATGTTACCGAAAAAGAATTCACGATTTATCGTAACGAAAGTGATTCTCGTGTTGATAGATTAGCAGGAACAACACGCTATGAAACTGCAGTCGAAGTAAGTAAAGAAGGTTGGGAACAATCTGATGTTGCAGTACTAGCACGTGGAGATAACTATGCAGATGCTTTAGCTGGCGTACCTTTAGCTAAAAAGTATGACGCGCCGTTATTACTAACTAAAACAAATTCATTTTCTGCTGTAACAAAAGCGGAAATCACTCGTCTTGGTGCTGAAACTGTCTACATCCTTGGTGGCGAAAATGCTGTAAGCAAATCTGTTGAAACCGATCTTAATGAACTAGGTATAACAGTTAAGCGTATAGCAGGTGATAATCGTAGTGAAACAGCAGTTGAAATTGCAAGTGAAGTAGTTGAAAATGGTTCAAGTAATGAAGTTGTTTTAGTAAACGGACGTAACTTCCCTGATGCATTGTCTGTAGCTTCATATGCAGCAACAGAAGGGTTACCGATTTTACTAACTAAAGACAATAGTGTTCCAGAAGCTACTAAGAAAGCTATGTACGATCTTGACGTAACAAAGACATTGGTTATAGGTGGTCCTGGAGCAGTATCAGAGGAAATATTTAAAGACATGCCTAAAGCATTCCGCATCTCAGGTGATGACCGTTATGAAACAGCGGTTGAAGTTTCTAAGTATTTTAATTCTGGTGCAAATGAATATTTTGTAGCAACAGGAAAACATTACGCTGATGCACTATCAAGTGCTGCATTGGCTGCAAAAGGGAACACTGGCATACTACTAGTTAAGAGCGGTGTTTCTGAAGCGGTTCAATCATACGTAACAGATTCCAAAGTAGATTTATTGAAAGTTATAGGTGGTCCTGGAGCAGTTAGTACTGATATTTCAGAAAAGCTTAATAAATTACTAGATCACTAATTTTAAAAAGGATTCTCCAAATGGAGAATCCTTTTTAATTTAGTGTCAAAAAACTTACAGACAAATTTTAAACAAGCTGATAGAATCTAGTTAATGGATAAATAGATTAAAGGAGATTTACAAATTGCTTAAATTACATCAAAACTTTCTTATTACTTTTTCTATACTATTTTTTTCTATTACCTATCTTCCAATTGACTCGTTTGGAATGGATGAGACTGAAAGAGAAGTAATTATTGGTTATAAAAGTAATATCGGAAAGCAGTTAATCATCGAGAAAAGTAATGAGATAAATCACAAGTTTACTCGTACATCTGCAATTGCTGTATCAATTGACCAGATTGTGCTGGATGAACTAAAACAAAATTCTAATATAAAGTATATAGAAAAAAATGTGCCTATTGTATTGTCTAATAAGAGTCAAAACATAGAAGAAATCCCTAAAGTCAATCAAGAAAATGAATCAGAACGATGGAACATTCAATCAATAAATGGATATTCTGCTTGGGAAGACGGTTTCACTGGTAAGGGTGTAAATATAGCAGTGATTGATACTGGAGTTTCCACACATTCAGATTTAATTGTCACAGGGGGAATATCTACAGTCAATTCCAAGAAGGAATATACGGATGATAATGGGCATGGAACGCATGTTGCTGGTATCATCGGTGGGGAACGTAATAATATAGGAATTGACGGCGTTGCACCAGACGCAAATATTTTTGCTGTTAAGGCGCTGAATAGTAATGGCGAAGGAACCCTGACTGATTTACTGGAAGCAATTGAATGGTCTATTCAACATGATATGGATATCATTAATCTTTCACTCGGTACAGACTATAATAGCCGGTCAATGCAGGAAATAATAGGGAAGGCATATAAAGCAGGCATTTTAATCGTTAGCTCGAGCGGAAATGGCGGAGAGTGCAGTAATGTATTGTACCCGGCTAAATATAAAAACGTTATTGGAGTTTCTGCTATAGATAAACAATTGAATATTACCCCATTTTCTTCCAGAGGGCCAGAGATAGAATATTCTGCACCTGGAAAAGATATTGTCAGCACTTATTTTAATGATAAGTACGGTATAGCTAGTGGCACATCACAGGCATCACCTCATGTGGCTGGAATGCTTGCATTACTTAAACAAAAGTTTCCAGAGATGATACCGATTAACCTTAGAAATGAGTTAGTTAAAAATACACGGGATTTAGGTGAAAGAGGAAGAGATCCAATGTATGGTCACGGAATCATTAATTATCAGCCAGACGTAATCGCTCCCGAGGAAGTCGCAAATATTCAAGTTAGAGATAAAACGGCTCGAACGTTTTCTATTAGTTGGGAGAACCCTCAAAATAAGGACTTTGTTAAAACTAATATATATATTAATGATAATTATTTGAAATCTGTTAGCAGGCAAGAAGAATCAACATATACTTTTACAGGACTTAATCCCGACACGGAGTATAAATATTCTATCTATACAGAAGATCATTTTGGCAATGTATCAGAAGGGATTGCTCAGACAGTAGAAACAAATATAGCTGAATCAGCTGATGAAGAGGATATCTCAGGCTCAAACCTCGTTGATGACAAGCAAATGGGTGTAGAGGAAGATATAGACTTTAATTCTGATGAACAGACAATTGAAGACAAGGAACCAGAAGAGAGCAATACCTCTAAAAAACAATTAGATGCAAGGAACGAAGAGGAGGAAGTAACTGTATCTTTACCTAGCTCTATCAATGAAACCAACAAAAAAGAGAAAAGTAATTCTAAAGATATTGACGGAACAGGCAAAAAGTCTCCTGAGATTACTATTGAAAAGTCTGAGGAATCAGTAAATTCATCCAAAAAAGAAAAAATAACAGAAAGAGGTGTAGGCAAAGGGACTACAGAATCCTCAGTAGCAGATGGGGTTAAAAGAATGACCAAAGAATCTAGTAGCACTTCAACAGATGATAAGTCAAAAGAAAATAATAATACTGAAGAGATCAGAGATAAAAATATGGTTGCAAAATTATTTGGAGCTATAGCAAAGATTTTTATAACGATAACAGATTGGATAGCCAGATTATTTTAGTACCTTTTCTCACTGTTATGGAATAGTCTTATTGTTTATTCTGTTAGAAACAAAGGAGCTACTACAATACTTATAATATCAGAGTGAACATGGTATTATGAATAGGGTACCATTGTGTTGTTAGATAGAGAATTCTTAAATAAATACTTTCTCTAAGGGGGAAAATCAAATGGCAATTCTCGTAACAGGTGGAGCAGGATATATCGGCAGTCATACAGTTCTTTATTTGAAGGAACAGGGTGAGGATGTTATCGTGCTGGATAATCTGTCAAAAGGGCATTCTGACGCATTGCTCGGGACTTTGTTTTATAAAGGGCATATTCATGATGAGGCTATATTAGACGAAATTTTTAACACACATACGATCGATTCTGTTATTCATTTTGCAGCAAGTTCTCTTGTTGGGGAAAGTGTTAGTGATCCATTAAGCTATTATGAGAACAATGTAATTGGGACACATCGTTTGGTGAAGAAGATGGTCGATTATGATGTGAAGCACATTGTCTTTTCGTCCACTGCCGCGACATACGGAGAGCCGAATTCCATACCAATAGAAGAAACGGATCCAACTATTCCGACAAACCCATATGGTGAAACAAAATTGGCGATCGAGAAATTACTAAAATGGAGTGATCAGGCATATGGTTTGAAATCGGTATGTCTGCGCTATTTTAACGCTGCAGGTGCAGATCCAGCAGGCAGAATTGGCGAGGATCATGATCCGGAAACACACTTGATTCCAATCGTTCTGCAAGCTGCTTTAGGCAAAAGGGAATCAATCAAAATATTCGGCGATGATTATGACACAGAAGATGGCACCTGTGTCCGTGATTACATACACGTCATGGACCTAGCGCAAGCACATTATCTGTCAGTGAAGAAACTTCAAGAAGGTGCAGCTAGTGATGTGTATAATCTTGGAAATGGTAAAGGATTTTCGGTAAATCAAGTTGTTGAAACGTGTAAACAAGTAACCGAAAGAACAATTGATGCAAAGCTAGCACCACGCCGAAAGGGTGATCCGGCAGTATTAATTGCCTCATCCGACAAGGCGAAGAGGGAACTGGGCTGGACGCCTCAGTATAAGGAATTAGAAGCAATGGTCTCCCACGCATGGGAATGGCATCAGAATAATGAAGATGGATTTGAGAAATAACCATGGTGGAGTAGGACTATGCGGTCAACTCGCGCGACAATGTGGCTGGCTCGCGCGACAACACGGTAAACTCGCGCGGTAACACGGCAAACTCGCGCGACAACACGGTGAACTCGCGCGACAGCACGGTCAACTCGCGCAACAGCACGGTCAACTCGCGCAACAGCACGGCAAACTCGCGCGATAGCACGGCAAACTCGTGCGACAGCACAGCAACTCGCTCAACAGTCCTTTCCAATGATGTTGATTTTCGGCACAGGCCGAAAATCTTCTACTGAGCTTCGAATTCGTTTGAAAGTATTATTTCTAGCAACCTGGACCGCATGGCTTGAAAAAGGAATATATTTTGATTAATCTTATAGTGGCTATCATTCATTTCTGATGGTCAATTTACTATGAAATGGTGAAAAAAATGAATAAAAAACTAATTTTGTTTGATATTGACGGGACACTTCTCGATCACAATAAGGAACTGCCAGAATCGACTAAAGAAGCAATTGCTGAATTGAAGCGCAACGGACATGTAGTGGCAGCAGCAACAGGCCGCTCACCATTTACATTCAAATCGATATTGGAAGAATTGGATATCCACACATTTGTGAGTCTGAATGGTCAATACGCCATGCATCATGACGAAGTGATTCACAAAAACCCGATATCCACAGCTGTTTTAGAAGAACTGAACAATTTTGCCTCGGCCAGAAATCATCCGATTATCTATGTGAACCATGAGGATTGGTATTCCAATACGGAGCATCACCCACGGGTGAAACCAGCAATCGACTCCCTCAAGATTGATCAGGAGCTAACTTATAATCCCGAATTTCACCGGGATGGTGTCGTATATCAAGTACTGTTGTTCTGCCCGGAAGAGGGTGAAGCAGACTATTCACATGCATTTGATCAGCTCGAATTTATCCGCTGGCACGAATATTCAATGGATGTTCTGCCGTCCGGAGGCTCCAAAGCAGCAGGTATCGATAAATTGGTCAACCACCTGCAATTCTCCGCAGATGATGTGTATGCATTTGGTGATGGACTGAATGATATTAAAATGCTTCAATCGGTCAAAAATAGTATCGCTATGGGCAACGCAGCCGATGTGGTAAAAGAATCAGCTAAATTCGTGACGAAAGATGTTCAAGACGATGGCATACAGCATGGGCTCAGAATGGTCGGATTAATTAATTGATCGAACGTTTGATTAAGGCAGGCTCGCTTAGGCGGGTCTGCTTTTTGGTGTGTGCGGATATTGGTATAGAATGGTCTAACAATCAAACCAAGCGGCTCTCAAACTCGAGCGAGCCGCACCGTAACTCGCGCAACAGACCTCTCATAGGATGTAAGCTTGCACTTCAAATCCTCTATAAAATCACAATAGGTCATTTTCTGCTAAAGCAGAAAATACCTTTCTCATAAGTACTATCGTTTCTCAAGCATGATATGTGGCATCTGAATCGAAATATAATCCCAATGCCACTTTTTTCACGTGAGTCTCGATTATATTAGTAATAGAAGGGGACACGAAGCATATGGTTCCCCGCAATGTAAAAGACCTATTAAGGACTTAATGTTAATACTATAATTGTAAACAATGTACTAGTTCTTAGGGGAGTGAATTTTTCTGAAATCAATCATATATAATTCCAGTCATGTAACGATAAAATTTGCAGCAGATGAACTACAAAGGTTAATTGCTCATAAAGGGTTAGATGTTGAAATTCAGCAATCTTTACCACCAGCCTCAATCCATCACGATAAAATCTTTATTATGTTAGAAGCGGAGTATAATAAGTCTGCTTACTGCGT
>JBDNGJ010000246.1:0-1544 GCA_041689365.1 Virgibacillus sp. | reverse complement strand
TCTTGAAGGTGAGATAGACGACCAAGTCCAGGAACTGGTTTCCTTACTAAAAAATGATGCAAAAGTACTGTAAACCTTTACTACAGAAAGGAGAAAAGACATGAGTGATAAATTACTAGTTATTGGCGAAGCAAGAGACGGCGTGTTACGTAACGTAACATATGAAGCAATCGCAGCAGCGAAAAAAATAAATTCTGATGGGGATATTGTTGGCGTGCTGTGTGGTAATGATGACTTGAGTAACCAAGCACAGGAAATGATTTATTATGGTGCAGATCGTGTTGTGACGGTTCAGCATGATGAATTAAAGGCATATACATCGGAGGGGTATGGTCAGGCGATCCTACCGGTTATTAATGATGAGTCACCAGATGGAATAATAATGGGCCATACAGCAATCGGAAAGGATCTAACACCTAAGTTAGCAAGCAAATTAGAAACCGGTTTAATTTCAGATGCGACAGAAATAGAGGTCGAAGGTGATAAAGCAGTATTTATTCGACCAATATATTCTGGTAAAGCATTTGAAAAGAAAACTATTTCAAGCGGCTTAACATTTGCTACAATCCGTCCTAATAACATTCCTGCACTGGAGCGTGATGAATCCCGTTCTGGTGATGTAAGTTCCAAAGACGTAGAAATATCTAATATCCGTACAGTAATTAAAGAGGTTATCCGCAAAGCTTCAGAAGGCGTAGATCTATCAGAAGCAAATGTTATTATTGCAGGTGGCCGTGGTGTGAAAAGTGAAGAAGGCTTTAAGCCATTATATGAACTGGCTGATGTATTAGGTGGAGCGGTTGGAGCTTCACGGGGTGCATGTGATGCGGAATATTGTGATTACGCACTTCAAATTGGTCAAACAGGAAAAGTTGTAACTCCAGATTTATATATTGCTGTCGGTATTTCTGGCGCTATTCAACATTTGGCTGGGATGTCTAATTCCAAAGTTATCGTAGCTATTAATAAAGACCCAGAATCGAATATCTTTAATGTAGCTGACTATGGTATTGTTGGGGACTTATTTGATGTAGTTCCTAAGCTCATAGAAGAAGTTAAGAAATTAAAATAGTTTTTTTAAAAGACCTGATCAAAGCTTTGATCAGGTCTTTAACTTCGCACTCGAATAACGTTTTTGTGTATGGCTGTTTTCAAAAAGTTGCTTTTTCCATACAATGAGTTTAAGACACAGTTGATATAAACTGCGAACTACTTTTTAAAAAGTTTTAGTGTTATGACACCGTTGCGGAAATACACTTCGCTTTCCGTGGGCGGCTGATGAGCCTCCTTGCTCCTACGTCGCTGCGTAGACTCATCTAGGCCTCAGCTCCCACAGGAGTCTACGTGTATTTCCTGCGCTGGGACTGTTTTTGCCTTGATTTTCTTATCCATAGGGTACACTTCAGCCTCTAATCAAGAAAGCCTCTTCCAGTGGAGGCAGAATACGCAGACTCCTATGGGAACAGCACGTTCCGAAGACCCCGGAAGAAGCGTTCTGTGCTTCTGAGGAGGCTGAGGTCGTGCCCATGGAAAGCGAAGTATTC
>JBDNGJ010000245.1:0-2301 GCA_041689365.1 Virgibacillus sp. | reverse complement strand
TCGCTCCAGAAATACACTGCGCTTTCCGTGGGCGGCTGTTGAGCCCTCTTCGTGCAAACGCACTCAGTGGTCTCACCTAGGCCTTTGCTCCCACAGGAGTCTCCGTGTATTTCCTCCGCTGGGTTTTGCACACTTTACCTTCTAAATTAAGCTTATTTGACATTGCTTCTTAAGCATAGGGAACATCATACTCTAGTCAAGAAATCTCCATCAGTGGAGGCAGAATGCGCAGACTCCTATGGGAACAGCACGTTCCGAAGACCCCGGAAGAAGCGGCTAAATGAAGGCCGACTAAAACCGTCCTTTGCGGACAACGTCGGCATACCCCTTGCCGGGGCAAGGAGGCTGAGGTCGTGCCCATGGAAAGCGAAGTATTCTGCCGGAACGAATTCAAGCACTCAGCCATCATTAGAACGAGACAAAGTGTAACAAAAGAAAATCCTCCCTACGTCGCAGTTTATATCTTATGTGTACAAAAACTTTTATCAATGTTGTTTAGAAAACTTGGCATTGCCAAGCCTTAATGGCGAGTGCCTTAGTTGCACTTATGCAGTAAGAAAGGATTTGATACTTTCTTAACTGCCAAGGCAATAATTAAAAACGTTCTGAGTTTATCAAAGGTAGCTGTTCGAAATTATTCAATAGATGCGAAGATTGAATTATGAAATTGACTCAAACATTAAAAAAATATGAGATGTTGATATCACTGTTTAAACAATAATGAAACAAGATGAAATAAAATATCAGATTTGACAAAAGTTGATCTTTCGTTATCCTAATATGTAGAGGTCAAACATTTAGAAAATATTGAACGTATTTATTTTATTTAATATAAGGGGGCCGAATTAGTAATATAATGCTACTAGCACTTTTGGAAAAGGTGTTTTTTTCAATAGATGTTTGACAAATATTATAAATTGGAAAGGTGTATGTCATTTAATGAGTTTTCGAAAAATAAGTCAATTCGTTTTATTTACTGTTTTAATTATTACACTAGCAGCTTGCGGTTCAGAAAGTGGAAGTGATGATTCCGGCAGTACAGCTGACAAATCAGATGAAGATAAAGGAACAATCACGATAGGACAGATTAATTGGCCCGAAAATATTGCAGTTACAAATTTGTGGAAGGCAATTCTTGAGGATAAGGGTTATGAAGTGAAGTTAAAGCTTATTGAGATGGGTCCCCAGATGGCTGCTTTAGCTGAAGGCGATTTAGATGTGGCACCAGAAATTTGGCTGCCGGTACAAGATAAGAGTTATTATGAAGAGTATAAAGATGAGGTAAATTTTTTCGAAGATTCTTGGTATGATAATGGGAAAGTTGGGTTGGCAGTTCCAACGTATATGGAAGATATAAATAGCATTAAAGATTTAAATGAAAACAAAGATAAATTCAATGGCGAAATAGTAGGTTTTGAGCCTGGAGCAGGAACAATGCTGGTAACAGAAGATGTGATCAAAGAATACGGTCTTGATTATGAATTGGTAGATAGCAGTACACCAGTAATGATTTCAACCATTAAAAATGCAGTGAAAGAAGAAAAACCTATCGTTGCACCACTATGGAAACCGCATTATGTATTTTCTGAAGTGGATTTGAAGTTTTTAGAGGACCCTAAGAAAACTTTCGGTGGGGTAGAAAAAATCTATATGGCAACTCGTGAAGATTTTTCCTCAGACTTTGAAAAAGTTAGCAAATGGATGAAAAACTTTAAGTTGAACGATAAGCAGCTTGGTCAATTGATGGTTTACACCAAAAATAATGAGGACAACCCTATTAAAGGCGCACAAAAATGGGTTGAGGAAAACCAGGATCTAATTGACAAATGGATGAAATAAATGTGTAAAATCAAGAGACGACTCTCGATAAGAGAATCGTCTCTTTTCTATGGCTAAGGCGTGTGGATAATCCAAGTTTTCTAAAATAATCACAACCTGTTTGGAATTTTATCATTCTCCGACAGAAAACTCCCTCTTCAATTGTGCAAAGGGATTCAGCCCAGCAATAAGGTGGAGATGAATGTCGGTTGGCGATAGCCAAAACACCTACTTCATGATATTGTTAGAACAAACGTTCCTGTGAAGTGGGTGAGTTTCATGTTCGTCAACAAAGCTTTTAAGTTCCGCATATACCCCAATCGAAGCCAAATCGAGCTAATCAACAAGACGATTGGTTGCTCCAGGTTTGTGTTCAATTTCTTTCTTGCAAAACAGAAACAAAAAGATGCCTACTGGTACATAACAGAAGAGATGGTACAAAACGGCCAGCTGCCTTCTAATAATTGGAAAGGTGCGTTTTTC
>JBDNGJ010000244.1:0-5090 GCA_041689365.1 Virgibacillus sp. | reverse complement strand
TCGCTCCAGAAATACACTGCGCTTTCCGTGGGCGGCTGTTGAGCCCTCTTCGTGCAAACGCACTCAGTGGTCTCACCTAGGCCTTTGCTCCCACAGGAGTCTCCGTGTATTTCCTCCGCTGGGTTTTGCACACTTTACCTTGTAAATTAAGCTTATTTGACATTGCTTCTTAAGCATTTAAGCATAGGGAACATCATACTCTAGTCAAGAAATCTCCATCAGTGGAGGCAGAATGCGCAGACTCCTATGGGAACAGCACGTTCCGAAGACCCCGGAAGAAGCAACTAAATGATGGCCGACTAAAACCGTCCTTTGCGGACAACGTCGGCATACCCCTTGTCGGGGCAAGGAGGCTGAGGTCGTGCCCATGGAAAGCGAAGTATTCTGCCGGAACGAATCGTAGCACTCAACCTTCATTTAAGAAAAGGGAAAGCAGCATAAAAAAAGTTTTTCACTACGTCGCATTTTATATCTTATGTGTACAAAAAACTTTTATCAATGTTGTCAAGGCAACAATTTAAAAACGTTCTGAGATTTTCCAGATAGCTGTTTGAACTTATTCTAAAGTATGCGAAAGTGGAGTAATTCAAAATAAAGCAGTAAATCTAAACCATGCACCTTTGCACGTGAAAGTTTTCAGTCGCGGATTCCCCTTTGCACTATCACTCTGAGGTCTCAAGGTTCATATTATTGCCGAGTCGCTGTCCGCAGTGAAAATTAACGATCGTAGTACGCTGAATTCACGAGTGGTAAACCATTAGTTTTGTTCGGCTAAATGATGATTATACCTATTCAAGAAAATTAAGAAAATTGCTCGATTTTTAAACTTTTAAAGAGGATTTATAAGAATAATGTCGAATAGATAATAATAGCTCTTCCCAAAACCCCTAAAAATTCCTCGAAGGATGTGACTTCAAATTGCTTGAACTTCTCAGAAGAAACATATTTCTGATTGTTATTGTTATAGCCATTAGTATTTTTTTGTTTCTTAATAATGATGATATTGAAGACAAAGCCTCCCAATCAAATTCTGCACTTACCTCTACAACTACCGAAATTCCGAAAGAACAAATCCCAGACCAGCCGTCAACGGTTATTATTGATGTTAAAGGCGAAATTACAAAGCCGGGTGTTTATGAAATAGATTCACAGTCTCGTGTTAATGACGTAATCCAATTGGCAGGCGGATTTACCGAGGGTGCGGATCAGACAATGGTCAATCTTGCTCAAAAAGTTCAGGATGAAATGATCATCGTTATTCCCAAAATAGGGGAAACTTCCGTAGCTAAAAAACCTGGGAGCGTAGACAAAGTAAAGATAAACTATGCTACTAAAGGAGAAATAGAGAGTTTAAATGGGATAGGACCATCGAAGGCGCAGGCCATTATACAGTATCGCGAAGAAAATGGATTTTTTAAATCAATGGATGACCTGCTGATGGTTTCCGGCATTGGTGAGAAAACACTTGAAAATTTGAAAGATGATATACAAATTCCTTAGGATTATTGACCAAAGTAATCGAGTAATTGTAAACTGAAAAAATAATATAACATAAAGGTGGTTTTAATGATGGAAAGGATAACATGGGATCAGTATTATATGGCACAAAGTCATTTATTGGCACTTAGAAGTACTTGTACAAGGCTTATGGTTGGCGCAACAATTGTACGGGAAAAACGGATCATAGCTGGAGGGTACAATGGAAGTGTTTCCGGAAGTGTTCATTGTATTGACGAAGGCTGCTATGTCATAGACGGTCATTGCGTGCGTACAGTGCATGCTGAAGCGAATGCATTACTACAGTGTGCTAAATTTGGGGTTCCTACAGAAGGCTCAGAGATGTATGTGACACATTTCCCATGTTTGCAGTGCTGTAAACAGATTATCCAAAGTGGAATCAAAACTGTATATTATGCTGAAGATTATAAAAACCACCCATATGCTATTGAATTATTTGAGGATGCAGGGGTGCAAACTAAAAAAGTTGAATTAACATATTTAGCTGTAGATACGCAATATCAGGAAAAAGAAGCATACATAAATAATCTGCTTCAAGAACTTAAATCACAAACAAACAACAAGCAAAAGTATGATGCTTTAAAAATAGAAGCCAAGCATTTATTTGATTTATAAGGAGCTGACATGAAGGGATATTGGTATGTTCCAGCATTAGGAGTTGTCAGCAGTGCATTATCCATTATTTACCATAGTAACTGGTTTATAGTGATATTTTTTATATGGTTACTTGTTTTGTTTTCTGCTAATCGGCTGGGGAAGTTAATTATGTTAACTTCTATAGCCCTTTCCATCTTTTTCTTCTTTTACATCCCCAATTTAGAAACAATTCTTCAGGAAGAAGTAACAAGTTCACCAGAAACAGATTTATTGGGACAAATAGCCAGTCCCATAAATGAGTCCTCATCCAAAATCGATTTCATAATAAAAGAATATACGTCAAACAAAAAAATACTGATTGTATACTATAAAAATGAGCAGGATATAAATCATAATTTGAAATTTGGAGCCACTTGTAATATTAAAGGTACTCCAGAATTGCCTAGCCAAAGCAGGAATCCAGGACAATTTGATTATCAGCATTTTTTATTGTCACAAGGGATTACACATGAAGTGGTAGTTAATTCGCTGGAAAGTCTTGATTGCAGTGGTTCATCAACTTTAAATAAAATTCATGCTATCCGGACAAGCTTAATAAATTATACAGCAGATAAGCTTAGTCCACAGACGTCAATATGGTTAAATGCCCTTGTATTAGGGGATGATTCACAACTACCTGAAGAGACTGTTGAATTATTTCAGCGCTGGAACTTGTCGCATTTGTTAGCGATATCCGGGCTTCACGTTGGATTGATAGTTGGGCTACTTTATTTTCTCCTTATTAAGCTTAATATCCTGACAAGGGAAAAAGCACAGTGGGTGATAATCTTCTTTTTACCATTGTACGCTTTAGTCGCTGGTGGAGAGCCGTCAGTTTGGCGGGCGAGTTCAATGGTATTACTATTTCTGTTAATAAATAAAATGCAGTATAAATTCAGTGTAACTGATGTGCTCAGTATTGTGTTTATCCTGCTGATTTTACTGGATAAATATATTATCTACAGTATTGGCTTTCAGCTATCCTTTTGCGTCACGATGGGGTTGCTTCTGTCAAAAAAATGGTTAGCACAAACAAATGTATCTATCTTTTCAATTCTTAAAATTAGTTTTCTTTCTCAGATGGTAATATTACCACTTCAATTATTATATTTTTCCACTTTTCAGCCGCTTTCCATTTTATTGAATGTCATGGTTGTCCCTTATTTCTCGTTATTTGTTATTCCATTTATGTTTCTGCTGCTACTGATGTCTCCATTTGCTGGAGCTTTATTACCTTACCTTGAGATACTTTTTAACCGTATACATGACCATTTTATATCTTTTATTTATCTAATAGATCAATTTGCATATTATCCATGGGTTATAGGATCATTTTCGCTCGGTCACACAATAGTGTATTATTCGGTTTTACTTATATTTCTGAAAAATCTGGAGCTTACAAAGTTAAAACAGGCCTTTTTATATGGATGTACCCTGACTCTGGTAGTCATGGCTGTTGCTTTAAAGCCGTACTTTTCTCCGGTTGGATCTGTAACAATGCTTGACATTGGCCAGGGAGATGCGATGGTTGTTGAACTTCCCTACCGTGAAGGTGTTATTTTAATCGATGCAGGTGCAAGAATGTCTTTTGAAAATGGTCAATCTACTCCAGGTGTTTATAAACAAATTATAAAACCATACTTATTTTCCAGAGGGATTCGCGAGGTAGATGCACTGTTTATTTCACATGAAGATAGTGACCATATGGGGAGCTTACCGTTTATGTTGGATAGTGTTGATGTGAAGAAGATAGTTGTTAGTGAGTACTATCAATTTGACGAACAATTAACCCATCTATTAGTTAAAGCAAAAGCTCAAATTGAACGAGTTGAAATTGATAATGAAATAGTGATTGGGGAACAGGCTTTTTACGTGGTTTCACCAAATAAAGATAGACAAAACACAAACGAAAATTCACTTGTATTATATACAACACTTGGGGGAAAGTCCTGGCTTTTCACAGGTGACATTGGAAGGGAAACAGAGAAAGAAATGATGGCATTATATCCCAACTTAAAGGTTGACGTATTAAAGGTCGCACATCATGGCAGCAATTCTTCAACAGGACAGGACTTTCTTAAACAAATTAAGCCCGCATTTGCACTATTATCTGTTGGTGTAAATAACAGTTATGGTCATCCGCACAACGAAGTAATCACAACACTTGAAGAGCAAAACGTGGCACTATTCAGAACCGACAAGCATGGTGCAATACAGTATTATTTTAAAGACGATGATGGAACGTTTTTTACGTATTTCCCATAGGCTGTAAATGTAAACAAAAAAGAGACTGCATGATGTCAGTCTCTTTCTTGGCAGTTAAAGAAAGTAAATACTTTCTTACTGGATAAGTACAACGAAGATTTTCGCCATTATGGATTAAGGAAACCCTTCGTTTTCTAAGTATTTATTTAATTACTATTTTAAGAGCCAGCTACACTAATTACTGCACCTATGGTAAAAATTAGGACAAAGAAAAGAAATGAGAATCCAAAACCTTTAATTGAATCTACAACATCATTATTTTTTGACTGTACGTCCTTTTCAAATTCGTTCACATCTACCCCTCCTATACAAATTCAAGTATAAAATAAATACATAAAAAAATCTACTTATTACCTAAAAATTTCACACAAAATTAAAAGTCACCATATTTAGTAAGAGTTAACATCTATACTTTTGATTTTACAGGTAATTCTATAACTAAACAAACATCGTTTAAAATACAGTTTCTAGGGCTGGATTTTAAGCGTTTATATAGATTGCGGAGGGGAATTATTGATTTAATTTCCCTCTTTCGCGAGTGGCAGCACATACGCTATAGGGTGCAAGTCCCGAATGCGCCGTACAGCCGGTAAGCAGTAGCTGACAGGTAGTGCGCTGACCGTGAGGTAGCGTGCGGAGGACTTGAAGGCAAACCTCTGAACAGAGCTGAT
>JBDNGJ010000243.1:0-6779 GCA_041689365.1 Virgibacillus sp. | reverse complement strand
TTCTTTACTAATCAGTAAAAACATACGCATATTAATGTATCGTTACAACTGTTCGAACTTATTATCGAAATCTGTCGGTTACATATTTTTCTGAAACTAAGAATAACGAAAGGAAGCGCTGATAAATTTCTTTTGTAAAATTACTATTCCCCATATTTATGTATTTTCATCCCTTTTTCGCAACATTTTTGTCTTTCCCATTAAAAGAACAACAGCTTGTTCATATTATAGACTGCTATTCATAGAATTAAATATAAGGAACTGGAGAGGAATGATATGATGGATCATTTTTATGTTGTACGGTTTAATAAATGGAAACGCTGGCTAATTGTATTAATCTTTGCTTTATTTACCGCTACATTTTTATGGTTTGAAAGTGAAGGGGAACTTTCTGTATTTTCAAAGGACGAGCCTGTGGCAATGACAAAAGGAAATGCTGATGAGTCAAATATTGCATTAACCTTTAATATCAGCTGGGGTGAGGAAAAAGTCCATGCTATTTTAAAACAGTTAGAACAAAAGGAGGTACAAGCAACCTTTTTTGTAAGCGGGGAATGGGCAGAACGTCATCCTAAAATATTGGAGAAAATAACTAAGGCTGAGCACGAATTGGGTATGCTTGGATACCGTTATGAGAGTTATTTGGATCAGGAGATTGATCAAGTACGCAAAGATTTACTACATGCGAAGGAAGTATTCAAGAAAAATGGATATAAAGATATAGAAATGTTACGTCCGCCAAGTGGTAAATTTAACAAAGAAATCATTGAACTTGCAGAACAATTAGGTTTCACCGTAATACATTGGAATGTTAACCCTAGCGATTGGAAAAATCCGGGTACAAAGAAAATTGAGAATGCTGTAATGAAACAGACATCGAATGGCGATATCATATTAATGCATGCATCAGACTCCGTTAAGCAGACAGCTGATTCGTTAAAAACAATATTACCTGGGTTGAAGAATAAGGGCTTTACGTTTGTCACTATTTCGGAACTGGTTAATCAGGCACATGCCAAATCAAAAATTGTAGAATAAAAAACCCTAATGCGCTATTTCGCATTAGGGAAGTGATCAACTTTATGCTTTATTTGAACTTGTCTTTGGGTCAAAACTTTCTTTCCCTTTTGAAGCATTTCTTGTAATTCGGTGCAATACAAGTAACTGATATGTATTACAAGCAAGTAAAGATATTATCATGAGCCATGCATAATCGGTCCCGCTTGTACGCAAACCTGGGACCCATTCGATTGCTGTCATAACAACCATCAGGAATAATGCCGGAATAAAAGCCCGCTGGTTCGTCTCGCGTGCTTTTATTTTTGCTATAATCCACCCGTAACCCAGTATTCCTGCTGCCATTAGGATAAACCAAAATAACGAAACATCCCCACCAACTGCATTGTATGGGAAATAAACTAAATCGAATACAACAAATGCAATTAACAATACCTGAACGGTTGGCCAAAATGTCCGAAATAGGCTAAGGCCAAATTGGTTGATGAATAAATAAACAAAAAAGCCAGTCTGACTGATAATACTAAATAACAAACCTAATCCTGTGAAATAGATAATTAACCCAGTTAGCTCCATAAAATCAAATGGATTTAAAAAATTGGTATATAGTGAGGCCTTCACAAAAAAGCTAGTAATTAGCCCTACAATCCCGCCGATTAATAATGTTTTTAAAAATAAACCTACCCACTTACGACTATTCAATCCTATTTCCTCCTACAACTATGTTGAGCATCCAGTGATATTTTATCACGAACAATGTCTTTTTTCCTCTATGAAGCGAATATTTTTTTGTTTCATAACTCATATTAAATATGAGAGGAAGGAGGATCATAAATGCTTCGTATGATTTTAACTTCAATGATTATTTTGTCCATCATTTTTATATCCGCATGTAACGGAGGCGGTGGAGCTTCTGGTAAAGAAGCCGATTACGATGCTACGAAAAAAATGGTGGTTGATATATTACAGACTGAAGATGGAAAGAAAGCACTCAAGGAAGTTTTAGCTGATAAGAAATTAAAGCAACAGCTTGTAATTGAGTCAGATGTAGTTAAAAAATCGATTAATGAGGTACTTGTTTCTGAAAAAGGAAAAGAAATGTGGAAGAAATTATTTGAAGACCCGGAATTTGTTAAAAGCTATGCAAAGTCAATATCTGAAGAGCAAAAGAAACTGATGAAACAGTTAATGAATGATGCCGAATTCCAGAAACAGATGCTTGAGCTCATGCAAAATCCTCAGATTAGCAAACAAATGCTTAGTGTCATGAAAGGTCAGGAATTCCGCAAACATCTCGAAGAAACTATTCAACAAACGTTACAAACACCACTTTTCCAAGCTAAAATGACGGAAATACTGCTTAAGGCTGCAGAAGAGAAAAGTAAACAAGAAGGCGGCGGAAGTGGCGGTTCTGGCGGCGGCTCAGGTGGTGGTGAGTCAGGTGGCGGATCTGGAGGTTCAGGCGGCGGTTCCAGTGGTGGATCAAGTTAATAATTGTTTAGAAAACTTGGCTTGTCGCCAAGCCTTAGTTGCATTTATGCAGTAAGAAAGGATTTATACTTTCTTAACTGCCAAAAAAGAGGTGACGTATGCCACCTCTAATTTTTTATTCTTCTATTTTTGCTACGATTTTTGAAGCAATCTTGTGATATTCTTTTCCAATTGGATGATCCTGCTGATATACAGATGGAGCAAACTCATCCTCTTCTTCATATGGCTGTTGTAAAGGTAATTGACCAAGTACTTGCGTTTGTAAGACTTCGGCAAGCTTTTTACCGCCACCTTTACCAAATACATATTCTTTTTCACCCGTTTTTTCACTTTCAAAATAGGCCATGTTCTCCACAACGCCTAAGATTTCATGATCTGTTTTCAATGCCATTTGACCAGCACGTGCTGCCACAAATGCGGCAGTTGGATGTGGTGTTGTGACGATTAGCTCTTTACACGTTGGAAGTAATTCATGGACATCCATTGCAATATCACCGGTTCCTGGTGGTAAATCAAGCAGCAAGTAGTCTAAATCGCCCCACTCTACTTCTTTAAAGAAGCTGTTAAGCATTTTACCAAGCATTGGCCCGCGCCAGATGATTGGAGAGTTGTCCTCTACAAAGAACCCCATCGAAATGACCTTTACGCCAAACCGCTCAACTGGGATTATTTTTTCGCCACGAACAGCAGGTCTTTCTTCAACACCCATCATATCCGGAACGCTAAATCCATATATATCTGCATCAATAATACCAACCTTTTTGCCTAGGCGCATTAATGACATTGCCAGGTTAACCGTTACGGTAGACTTACCTACACCACCCTTACCACTTGCAACAGCGATAAAGTTAGGTTGTTTCCCTCCGCCCATTAACGTTTTTTCCTGTTCTGCCTCAACAGCAGGCTGGAACTTTTCGATAGTCTCATCAGGTAACTGTTCAAAACGTAAACCGACAGTTGTCGCACCATTCTTTTTCAGAATGCCAACAATTTCCTGCTGTAACTGCATTTGCTCACCAGTGTTCGTTTTTCCAATTCCTATTTTCACACTGATATGCTTTTTCTCTTCTTTTATAGTGATTTCATTAACACCGTCTGTTTCCTCAAGCGTTCTATGTAAAAATGGATCCTTAACAGGGTGAAGGAGTTCCTTTACTTCTTCTTTTGATAACACGGTAGTCACCATCCCTTTCCTAGAGTCGTATATATACAAAATAATATCATCTTATTTGCACACAACGCCAGTATAACACAAATCACGTAAAATCTAAGTGATATGTATCACAGGATGTTTTTTGTATAAATTGTTACTCTTTTTCAGGATCTTCTGTGACGTAACGGAGAATTCCTTCATAAATGCTCCCGGCAATTTTACGCTGGTAAGATTCATTCTTCAAATGTTCCCGCTCATGCTCATTTGACAGAAACCCAATCTCAACCAGGGATCCAGGTACTTCAGCATATTTCAGGAGATACACACCATTAATTGGCAGCGGTTTCCTTGTCGTATTTTCTAAATTACGAATGATTTCAGATTGAATCATTGTAGCTAAATGCTTACTCTTATCGTACTTTGAATAATAAAATGTTTGTGCACCACTCCACTTATTGGATGGTAATGCATTTAAATGAAGTGTAACAAAAAAATCAGCTTCCTTATCATGGATAAACTTGAGGCGCTTACGTATATCTTCAGCTTTTCGCCTTGATAAACCTTTTGTGTCCTCTTTTGCCAAATCCTTATCTTTTTCTCGTGTCAGGTAAACAAGAGCGCCTGATTGCTGCAGAAAGTCCCGTGTCTTTTTGGCAACAGCTAATGCAATATCTTTTTCCAGCGTCTCGTCCTTCCCAACCGCTCCACCATCCACTCCACCATGACCTGGGTCGATAACTATTGTTTTACCTGAAAGTGGTAATGACCATGTTTCCCAAGTGGTTTCCGTTTTTTGAATTGGAAATTGAATAAGAAAGGCCAAAATGACAAAACCTACTCCCCAGGCAAACACCTTCCCAAACCGTCCCATAACATTCGCTCCTTATTAATTCTACTTCAACTATTGTATGGGACAAGGTTGTCGATTATGATTAAACATAATGGCGAGTTTAGCCAAAACACAGCAGTGGTAATTAAAAAGTAATGAACTTATTTTCGGAAGGAGACGAACACATGGACTGGCTTGGAATTGGCGTACTCATTATTGGAATTGCATTTATGGTATTCGTAATAATGTTAATTAAGCCGCTAAACAAATTATCAGGGGTATTCTTAAGCTTGAAATCAACGACAGATGCCCTGCCACAACAGGTTTCTGATATAACTACCGGGGCAAAAGATACGCTCAGCACCGGAAGGGAAACAATTCAACAACTTAATAACCAAATGAGTGAATTGAGCCCGATATTTGCGGTTATAGGAAATGTTGGAGAAACGACAAATAAACTTTCATCATCAATGGTTGATATCACAAAGGAAATGAAAGAAAACACCAAAGAAGGAAGCACATTTATTGAGCGAAACAACCTTGAGGGACTATATGGTGCAATAACTCTAGGATATTATGTGTTGCAGCGAAAGAATGCCTTAGAAAACTCAGCATTCGACAGGTCTTAATGGCGAATGCTTTAGTTGCACTTATGCAGTAAGAAAGGATATATACTTTCTTAACTGCCAACAATAGCACCGGATGTTAAATGACGCTGGGACATAACTAAAACTTTCTATTTTCTAGATGAATAATAACGGGATAGGATGTTTAAAACGTTCATTTTCAATGGTTGGATAGTTACGTATTTGATATAAAATGCGAACTAACTGCTAGAATAAGCTCTATAAACTTTCATCCCGCCATCCGGGATCGCTCCGGGCGGATGCGCGGGCAACGCTTCAGCTTCCTCGGAAGCCAAAACCACTTCCTGCGGGATCTTCAGCTGTTGCTTTTCCCGCAGGAGTCACCGCCCTCCGCTCACCCGGACTAGTGTAGTGCTGTCACATAATTATTCTATAGCCATTCCTACTCGAGTCAATAGCGTAGGAAATACACGTAGACTCCTGTGGGAGCTGAGGCCTAGATGAGACTGCGCAGCGACGTAGGAGCAAGAAGGCTCATCAGCCGCCCACGGAAAGCGAAGTGTATTTCCGAAGCGGTGTCATAGCTCCTCAGCATGTTAGTTCACATTTTATATCTATAAGCAACCAAAATAAATCCGAACTACACCGAATTCTTTCTCAAGAATTTCGAATCATAGTTCGGATTTCATTTTGACTAAAACACTTTTGTCCCAGTCTCATTTTTTGGTGTAATCGTGTATTTTGGAACAATAACCAGCGCCGCTTGACTTTTGAATATCTATGTTAAGATAACTACAAAGATTGTGAACGATTATTTTAAAACTAATAACAGACCGAGTTAAAAAGTTCACTGTTAAGCTTATAGTGGGTTAAAAATTAAATAGGAGTGAATGAAATGTTAATCGGACATATGAAGGAAATTATTCGTCATCCTGTAAAATCGTTCTCCGGAGAAAGTGTTCAAAAATCCAAAATAATGGATTATGGTTTATATGGAGACCGTGGCCATGCTTATCTAGATGAATCAAAAAATGGAAATTTCTTAACAATAACACAATTTCCCGAAATGGTTAGATATAAAGCAAGATACGCAGGAGAAGAATTGCTGGAGGAATATCCGAAAGTGGAAGTCATAACACCTGAAGGGGAGATTTTTGATTGGGAAGATGCGGAATTAATTAAAGAAATGGAAAACAAATCGAACCGGAAAATTTCTACTATTGAATATCCCCCTTCACATGTGCCTATTGGACCAATTGCAGTAGAAAATATTCAGCTTGTAACAGATGCTTCAATAGATAATTTGCAAGAAATATGGGGAGAAGCCGAGGTTGACTTTCGACGTTTTCGTCCTAATTTATTTATTTCATTAAAAGAAAAAAAACCGTTTATTGAAGAAGAATGGATTGGTAAACGAATTAAAATAGGAAGTGAAGTAGAAATTGAATTAGTAGGACACTGTAAAAGGTGTATGATTATTACTGTAAATCCTGATAATGCTGAGCGAGATTCAAGTTTGCATAAAACGGTTATAAAAGAACGAAAAAACAATTTTGGCGTTTATGCTTCTGTGATAAAAACAGGTGACATTCATGTGGATGATGAAGTTCATCTACTTGGCTAACTTTTATTAAACAATTTAGATACAATAAATACTCCCCATCAGGAGTCCAAATGGGGAGTATATCGTTTAAGTATAACT
>JBDNGJ010000242.1:0-4816 GCA_041689365.1 Virgibacillus sp. | reverse complement strand
ACTTTTTCAGGAATTTGAGTAAAATCAGTGCCTTTTTGAAATTCGTCTACAATGGCAGCCTGTATGTCAGCGATGAATTCTCGTGTTTGAATAACATCTTTTTTTGAACCTAGTGGGTCTTTCGATTGCGAATGTGAAAATTAGTTCCTTAAATGTACATTAACATTGAATTTCTGCAGTTTATCAATCTTAAGATAGTATTTTTCTCCCATAATCTTTATATTTATAAGAATAAATAATGAATTATAATCAAAAAAGAAAATTATGAAAAGTACAGAATGGGAAACCATTAAAGCAGCGAAAGAAGCAGGAATTCCAGATCCCGGATTTGAAATTGATAAGAATACCGCGATTGTAATCACAGATCCTCAAAACGATTTTTTGAGAGACGATGGCGTGGCATGGCCTATCGTAAAAGAGAGTGTTAAAGAGAATAATACTATCAAGAACATGTCTACTGTTTTTAGGCTGGCCAGGGAAAAAGGAATGAAGATCTTCATATCACCCCATTATTTTTTTCCAACAGATAAGGAATGGAAGTTTGGCGGTGCTCTTGAGAAGTTCATGCATTCTAAAGAGATGTATAAACGCAAGGGGCGGTTGGATATGGAAGGCTTTGAAGGCTCGGGAGCCGATTTTCTTGAGGAATTTAAGCAATATATTGAAGGAGAAAATATTATTCTTTGCAACCCGCATAAATTGTACAGCCCAAAGAATACAGACCTTAGCCTGCAACTTAGAAAGTATAGGATAGAAAAAGTGCTGATGGCCGGAATGTCTACAAATTTATGTGTAGAATCGCATACCCGGAATCTTCTGGAAGAAGGATTTGAAGTAGGAGTAATAGCCGATGCCAGTGGGAGTGCTAAATTACCGGGACTGGATACTTTCCAGGGGTCTTTAATGAACCTAAGGATGATCACCAGTCATGTATTTACCACTGAAGAATTTGAGGAAGCTTTAAAATCTGCAAAGCTTTCCTGATCACACGAAGGTATTTTTTACACAGGAGTGAATTGCATATGATCATTGGAGTTGAAAATTTGCTTCTTTTTCCGCAAATAAGACTGAAACTATAAAATCTGCAGTTTGATATAAACTCAGCTCCAGAGGGAATTATGCCAAACCTTTGTTAAAAACGGTAATCCAGACCTTAAGAATACGTCCAAAATTAGATAATAATAAAAATTACATCATGTCAAACAACACTTACAAAATCGGTTTAAATCCGGTGGAATTAGAAGATGCCAATGAGCAACAAAAAGAGATCCTTGAAAATGCTAAAAAGGCCAACGGAATGATCCCTAACATGTATAAGAACATGGTAAATTTACCGGCCTTGCAAAATACTTATGATACCGGCTATCATCAATTTAGAAAAGACAGCGGATTTACGCCTGCAGAGCAAGAAGTGGTTTTACTTACTATTAGTATCGAAAATTCCTGCGAGTATTGCACCGCTGCTCATAGCTATCTAGCTGAAAATGTTTCAAAAACACCAAAAGATGTTATTAAAGCCATTAGACAAGGAAAAGAAATAGACGATGAAAAATTAAGCGCTTTGCATGAGTTTACGAAAGTAATGAATGAAAGTAGGGGGAACCCAACACCAAACCAAGCCAAAAAATTCCTTGATGCTGGATATTCTGAGAAACAAATTCTGGCGATTATCCTGGCGCAGGCAGTAAAAACCATAAGCAATTATTCCAATCATATTTTCCATACCGAAGTTGACGAAGCTTTTGCCGGAAGTAAACTGGAAAAAGCTGAACATTAAAAGAAAAAGGGAAGTTTTTAGCGAGGGCACTGAAAAAGCAACTCTTTCTCAACATTGATTAAAAAGCGATTAAATAAAAATTTATTTTATTTAATCGCTTTTTTTTATTCAAATTTATTTTTGTGAAATAGTTGTTTTACAACACTTTATGGGGCGTATTTTGACCTTATTAAGTTATAACTTGATTGATTATCTGCACTATACCTCTAATTTAAGGATTCTTTTCAGGTTCACGGTAAATATTGCAATCGCCACTTGCATTTGCATATTTTCAATACTATACGCACTAGCTCGTCCGTATCCATGTACATTTTTCAATTCGCTGTGTTTTGCTTTTTCTTTGTAATATTCAGTTTCTTGAAAAGCCATTTGGTTTTGGTGCAGGTCTGATTTTATGGACACGGAATACGTTTTGGTTTTTGCTCCGGGTTTATAACATCCATCATGGAAAGGGCAAGCCTTACATTTCTCCACATCAAAATAATAGGTATGCACTTGATTCCCTCCAATATTTTTTTACCCTGACGAGCCTTTCGCATTGCCTTGTGGCCTGCAGGACAAACAAACCTATCTGCATCTTTATTATAATCAAATCTATCTTCGTCCTTTCTAAAGCCTTGAGTGACCGAAGGATTTAACTTGGGTACGATTTTTATATTTTGTCTGCTGGTCAATTTTAGGTTTTCTTTTCCCGAGGAAGCAGCGTCTCCAATAATAGCATCTACTTTAGTTCCTCCCAAACTTTAAACTCTTATTCAAAAAACGGTTATAATTTACCTAATGATACTCACTCTGAATATTGTTTACATACTTTAATAGTGAAAACTGAGACACTAAACTTAAGATTTGGTCCAAGCACACAATTTAATGTGGAACAACATTTGAAAAAAAATCAAGAATTAGTTTTCCTAGCAATGACTGGAGATTGGATAAAATTAAATACCTCTATCGGATTTAAACACTATAAATATATTGAAGTTAAGGCTGACTAGTAACAGTTGCCAATATAGGTAAACGCAAATAGCTACCATTTAAGTAAAAAGTGACATTTTAGTCATCAAATAATTATCGACTAAGCCTACAAGAACGCGTCACTTAATATGTAATTTTAAATTTAATATATAAGTAATTACGATAGTTTAGTATATTACCTCAAAATTTTATTTATTAAATTTGATTTGCTAAATGGGCTTGTCTATACTTCAGCGGAGTTTTACCAACGCGTTTTTTAAAAACAAGATTAAAAGATGGCTCGGATTGATATCTCACTTTTTCGGCAATTTCACCAACTAAATCAGTGCTTTCTCTTAATAACTCCTTAGCTTTTAGCATTCTCCAATTAGTAAGATATGCTAATGGAGTTTCGCCCATCAAACTTTTAAATAAATTGCTAAAGCTGGTTCTAGACATTCCTGCCTCCTCAGCAAGAGAAGATAATTTCCAATTTCTTTCAGGATAATCGTGAGTAGCACTTAATACTTTGCTGATTCTTTTATCCTTGATTGCTGCCATAAAACCTTTTTCAGATTTGTTATTTAATATAAATGCTCTCAAAATATGAATAAATAAAACTTCACAAAGTTTATCTACAAGCACATTACTTCCAGGCATTTCACTGCCTACTTCCTGGATTACCATACTCACAATGCTTTCCAACCAATGGAGTTCTTTATGTTCTACATTGGTAATATGTATTATTTCTGGTAACTCATTAATCAATGGGTGATCGATACTTCTGTCGAATTCAAAATGACCACATAACATTGTGGCGGAAATAGGATATCTTCCAAATAAGGATATTCCATTTGTTAAAGCATCAATAACCTCCTGTTCACTTCTTCTTTCACTCGATTCATTATCAGCTAGCCAGTGTTCTCCTCCCAATGGAAGAACAATTATATCTCCCGCAAAAAGTTGAATATTTTTATCTTTAACTCGCAGTACACATTGTCCCCTTGTTACAATATGAAATTGTGCAAATAAACTCTGAGGAATGTTTATTCCCCAAGGAGCAGAAAAATCAGATTTAAAATATACAGCACCTGATAGTTTAATCTTATTAAGAATATCACTTATTATATCAACACCCATAAATTTGTACGAATTAATAATTTTAATGTACTTTTTAATATTAATTAAACCAAAAATCAACATTAAATTTGTCAAAAATAATAAAATTAAATTCATGAAATATATGAAATCAAATATTATTTGGAACTTTTTCACTACGAAGAGAAAAATATCAAACATGAAAAGAACAGGAATTAACGTTGCTTTGATACTCTCATTGCTCTTGGCAATGACATCATCGGTTATGGCACAACACACGATGGAAACAAGGGTTTGGAAAGTCGCTGAAGATGTATACCGGTTTGGTCCTGTAGAAGGTAATAATGGTTACTATTCCATGTTTGTCGTTACAGATGATGGGGTTATTGCAATCGAACCTGTAAATCCAGAACATTCAAAAGGTTTGATGGCTGCCATTAAAAGTGTAACAGACAAGCCGGTTCGCTACTTATTACACAGTTATAATCATTGGGACCATTCAAAAGGAGGGGCAATATTTCGAGAACAAGACGCTAAAATAGTATCACATATTGAAGCTTATGAATGGATGAAAGCGTATCCGCATCCTGATATGGTTCTTCCTGATGAAACTTGGACAGGAAAACGAAAGGACATTGTATTAGGTGGTAAAACAATAGAGCTTCATCACATAGGAATGAGTCATGGTTTAGGTATGACAGTTTTTGTTTTACCCAAAGAAAAAATAGCTTACATCGCAGATATCGTTACTCCAAACCGAGTGCTGTTTGCCACTGTACCAGATTTTAACATCAAAGAATGGGTGAGAGCATTAAAGCTAGTTGAAAGTTTAGACTTCGAAGGAGCTGTATTTTCACATTCGCAATCGAAAGACCCACTAGGTTCAAAAAAAGATGTTATTCAAACACGAGAATTCATCGCTGACATACAGGCTGCCATTGTAGACGAATTTCAAAAAGGCACTGATTTTACTCAAATTCCTGAAAAAGT
>JBDNGJ010000241.1:0-18166 GCA_041689365.1 Virgibacillus sp. | reverse complement strand
GCACCTGCAATAATTGCAGTGTTACCTAGTGTTTCTGCATCACGGTTTCTGGATATAAAGCCTACTATAATCCCGGCACCGCCAAGAATTATTGGCATGACAAAGAATGAGATAATGGATAGTGCTAAAGCTACCCATCCGAAAGCACTGTTAGCCTGAGCGCCTTCTGAATTTTCATCATTCCTAATTGTATCGCCTACATCATCTGCTGTCATTTCAGCAGCAAATTCCTCATCATCCCTTTTACTGTCAGCAGTTGGATCTTCTGGTTCAGTTGTTGTATGCGGAGCCTGACCGCTTAAATTTGTTCCAACCATATCCATATTACGTGTTTCCGTCTGTTCTTCCTTGTTTAAGTCATCTTCCACATTGTTTTGACGGGTAAATTCATCCATACTTTAGACCTCTCTTTCCTGTAAATGAGGTGCATTCATAGTTTATGGATAACTTAAATATTATAATGATGGTAGTTGATGGTAACGATTATTTTGCACTTGTGAATTGCTTATAATCTTTAGCATTATTCTTGATTTCACGCGAATACCAGCTCTTCGCATTTCCGTTTTTATCCATATAATTTTGAAGTCCACCTATACCACGGTGGTATGCAGTTAGTGCTTTGTCCCAGTCACCATATTTTCCATTTAAAAAATCCAAATATACAAATGTTAAGTGAATGGAATAATATGGGTTAAATAGTAACTTTTCGCTGTATGGTATCCCCGACATTTCAGCAATCCAAGGTGCAGTATTCTCCATAAATTGCCCCATTCCATACGCCTTCCCATACTTAGTTTCAGGACCCACAAGATTAGGATTAAACGTATTTCCTGTTTCAACTTTTAATAATTCATAAGCTATATATGGGCTTATATCAAATGATTTTGCCTCTTGTACTAAATAAATAGCCCAGGACTTTTTAAACTTGCCATCACTGTCTTTAACCAATTTATTAGCTTTTTCATTTACGTTTGTCCAAGCATAATAACTATTTTTTTTAGCATCAAGTAACTGCTCTGAGTTTAAGTAATCGTTTTCTATAGATAATTTCTGATTCTTTGCTTCCAGGTGGTTATTCTTGGAAACTAATTGCTTACTTTCTTGTAAGTAAGAGTAGGATATCACAGTAAAAATAGTGCTAATACATATGAATACAATAAATTGTTTTAATAACTGCGAATTTTGTTGGTTCATAATTACCTCCTATAGTTTATTTAAAAAGTAAATTTTTTTAATGTGTTTGCATATAGTAAACCAGTATTCTTTATAAGGAGTATGAAAATGTCAAAGCTTATTAAAGATTTAGCCATCAAAAAAATGAAGCAGCTTTCCCCGGAGGAACTGCTCCATTACAGTGATCAAAATGGAATTACCATTACGCGTACACAGGCTAAACAGATTATATCCTATTTACAAAATCATTCTGTGGATCCATTTAATGAATCAGGAAGGCATAAAATGTTACTGGAATTATCACGAATCACCGATCAGGAAACAGCAAAAAAGTCCGAAAAACTATTTCAGCAGCTTATCAAGGCTTATGGACTTGACTACTTATTTAATTAATACCCTAATTATGGTTTCCTAAACCTGGTGTCATAGCACTCATCTTATAAAAATGAAAGCAAATTATGATAAAGTTACCTCGTATTTTATATCCTCCATGTCAACAACACCAGTATAAAACAGCCTGAACAAAATAAGGGAATGACGTTTCGAACGTCACTCCCTTTGAGTTTATTGGTTAACTATTTTTTCTTTTAAATCCGAAATAAAATTACCTTCCTTAATCATGTCAATTTCAAATTTATATGGAGGCTTTTTATTCTTCTTATCCTCACCAATAAAAGGCGTTTCCAATATTTTAGGTAACTGCTTTAATTGTGGATGATGAATAACATGATGCAATGCTTCAAATCCTATATGTCCAAAGCCAATATTTTCATGACGGTCTTTATGTGCACCTTGTTCATTCTTGCTGTCATTTACATGGATAACCTTTAATCGGTCAATACCTACTATCTTATCGAATTCATCTAAAACGCCATCAAAATCATTCACAACATTGTATCCTGCATCATGTATGTGACATGTGTCCATACAGACAGATAGTTTTTCATTATGTGTAACACCATCGAAAATTCGAGCTAATTCTTCAAAGGTGCGTCCAACCTCTGACCCTTTACCTGCCATTGTTTCTAATGCAATTTGCACGTCTTTATCTTTTTCAAGAACTTCATTTAATCCTTCAATTATCCTTTTTATACCTTTATCAGCTCCTTCACCAACATGTGACCCTGGGTGAAGGACGATTTGCTTAGCTCCAATTGCTGCGGTACGATCTATTTCATTTCGCAAAAACGTTACACCTAGTTCAAATGTTTCTTTTTTGACTGTATTGCCTATATTGATAATATATGGGGCGTGAACAACAATGTCCTCTATACCATTTTCCTTCATGTGTTCTCTTCCAGCTGTAATATTAAGCTCTTCGATAGCTTTTCTTCTTGTATTTTGTGGTGCACCAGTATAAATCATAAAAGTATTAGAACCATATGATAATGCTTGTTCACTTGAGCCCAATAACATATTCTTCCCACTCATCGATACGTGCGATCCAATTTTTAACAATTACTCCACCTCAATTTATTTTCTCTTTTTACTGGTTTTTCTTACCATTTGTTTTTTAATGTTTTCCTGTTGATTCTTCATTTTTTTCTTATATCCAGGTTTGACTTTCTTGGTCTTTTTAACCTGTCTCCAGGCTTGAGAATCAATATCTGTTTTAGTCTTAGTTCGTAATTCACGCTCATTCCAAGATTTTGCTTCTTTCCATTCCCCATTCTTTATGTCGAAAAATGTGAACGTCAGGCCTTTATGCTCGAGCTTTTGAATCAGCTTTAGGTCCTGTTCAGCATATAAACTGATTGCTGTGCCCTCCATCCCTGCACGGGCTGTTCGCCCTACACGATGAACATAAAAATCCTCTTCCTTAGGCAATTGAGCGTTTATGACGTGACTCACCCCTTTTATATCAATCCCGCGTGAAGCTAGATCAGTTGCAACAATATATTGGTATCGAAGGCCTTGGATCTCCTTTAGTACTCGTTTACGTTCCCTGGGCTTCAATCCGCCATGTATAAGCCCGACATCAAGTCCTTTTTGCTGCAGAGAAGCTGCTAGTGTATTGGCAATCTCTTTTCCATTTGTAAAAATAATAGCCAGATAGGGCTGTATCGTTTTGGAAATTTCGATAATTACATCGGATTCATCCCTGTGTTTTAAAGCAATTAATCGGTGCTCCATCGTTTCAGGCGAAAGCTGATCATCAATTTTTACATGTAAAGGATTCTCCAGGTACTTTTTGAAGAAATGCTCTAATCGCTGTGGAATAGTTGCGGAAAATACAAGTAACTGAACGTCTTTTCTTGCTCGTATCAGTAATTGGTCAACATCATTAATAAACCCTAAATCAAGCATAAGATCTGCTTCATCGATAACAAACGACTTTGCAGAATATAAAGAAAGGGCGTCCTCTTTGACTATATCCAATATTCTTCCAGGCGTGCCGATGACAATGTGTGGTGGTTCCTTTAATTTCTCCATCATTTTCTGCTTATCCGTTCCACCAACCAACAGCTTGGCATTCCATATTTCTTTCTTTCCTGCATAATGAATTATCTTTTTAACTTCTTCATGTATTTGCATTGCCAGTTCTCGGGTAGGTGCAGTAATAACAAACTGTACTTCACGTTTGCTAGCATCTATCTGATTAAATAAAGGTAATAAATATGCATGTGTTTTTCCGGATCCTGTATGTGACTGTCCTACAACACTTGTCCCTTTAAGAATTGCTGGCATCACCTTTTGTTGTATTTCAGTCGGTTGTTTAAATCCTAAGTGATCGATAATGTCTGACAAAACTGGGTGAAACGTAAACTGTTTAAAATTATTTTCCATATGATAATACTCCTTCTGATGATAATCAATCATCCAATAGCTTAAAAAACTTAGCTTATCGTTATTGGTTTTTTTATGAGAGTCTATTTTGTTTTCTTAACTACCAATAAATACCAGCTTATATTATTATAATGTAGTTTAACAATACATGCATTATATAAACTGAAACGGTTCAGTGTTGGAGTTGGACAGAATAACTTCTATATCCTTATTATTAAGGAAATTATCCAGATATTCCTTAGTCCTTTTTTTCATTACTTTTTCTACATGATGCCCCGGATCGATAACCGCTAACCCCATTTGCCAGGCATCCTGGGCTGCATGAAATGTCATATCACCTGTTATATACACATCTGCCTCCATTTTCTTAGCTGTATGAATATATTTTTCACCACTACCACCTAAAACAGCTACTTTTTTTACTTTTTTAGTTAAATCACCGGTCACACGCAGAGATGGAACTTCAAATGCTTGTTTCACTTGTTCCGAGAAATCTTGTAAAGTAACTCCTTTATCCAATGCTCCAATACGCCCAATACCATAAGTTTGTCCCGGATTATGAAGTGGCATTATATCGTAGGCAGGTTCTTCATATGGATGAGCATTTACCATAGCATCGATCACACGTGCAGATTTAGGATGTGGTATAATTGATTCAACCTTAACTTCATCCACATATGCTAAATTATTAGCCGAACCGATATACGGGTTTGTCCCTTCCTGTGGCATAAATGTCCCTTGACCTTCTGATTGAAAAGTACAGTGACTATAATCGCCAATATGTCCGGCTCCATTTTCACTCATGGCATCTCGCACTTCCTTCAGATGCGTCCTTGGTACAAATACAGCGATTTTCACCAGTTCCTCCTGATAGGTCTGTTGCAATACTTCTGTTCGATTTATATTAAGCAACACGCAAAGCATGTCATTTACACCACCATCAGCAGTATCAAGATTTGTATGGGAGGCATAGACAGAAATATTATGCTGTACTAATTTCTGAATAATTCGGCCATGAGGCGTATCCACATTTACTTGTTTCACTGGTTTAAACAATAACGGATGATGCGCAATTATTAAGTTAACATGATTTTCTATTGCTTCATCCACTACAGATTCCATGACATCTAATGTTACCATTACCTTGGTTACTTGATTATTAAATGATCCGACCTGCAACCCAACATTATCCCAATCGTATGCCAAATGCTTTGGTGCCCATTTCTCCATCAGCTGAAAAATATCACTGTTTCGAGTTGTCACTGCCATTTTTTAAAACCTCCTGTACCCAAGACAATTCTTTTTCAAATTCGTTTATTTTATTCTGATTTTGTTCTTTTGCTTTTTTCATTTCATCGATTACTCTGATTCGCTTCGAAAGCTCATTATTCCATTTATTAATAAATGTTTCTGTTTTATGTTTTAATAACAATGGCCCAAATAATAGCTGTCTCTGCAGTAGATCTGTTGAATAAGGACTTTTACCAGCTTGTTTATCTGCCACAATAATTTCATAGATATGGCCACTTTCCTCAAGTATTTTTTCATAAGTAATCGTGTAATTGTTTTCATAAAACCATGTTCGGACATTTCGTTCATTTATATTTGGCTGTGCGATAATTCGTTGCACACCGCTCAATTTGTCCTTTCCATCCTCAAGAATGGACCTTATTAATGAACCTCCCATACCCGCAATAACAAGCTGATTTACTTCCTTATCCTGTAGAACGTGTAACCCATCACCTAATCGCACTTGTATTCTAGATGATAAACCATATTTATTTACTGTCTCAAGGGCACTATTAAAAGGTCCTTCTTTCACTTCACCTGCAATTGCATGTGCATTGCAGTCATATAGGCAAACGTAACATGGCAAATACGCATGATCAGATCCAATATCAGCAAAAACAGCACCTTCCATAATAAACGTTGCAACGGTGCTCAATCGTTCAGAAAGTTTAATTGTGTTGTTCATTATTTTCTCCTTCATTATTGACACGTCTAATAGCATAAAAGAGCAAGCCTTCTGCATGATATCAGTCAGCTTACTCTTTTAGCATGATAAACTATAAGTGCCTTAAATCCTACTTTTGTTCGGAAAGCCATTTTGCAACAGCATCAGCTTTTTCACCTTGTAATAAACCACCAGGCATTCCAGAATCAGGAAATCCTGTTTTGATAATTTCTCTGATTTCCTCTTGGGAATATTTACTTCCAACTTTATTTAATGCTGGTCCAGCTCCTCCGGAAAGATCTGCACCATGACAGCTGGCACAAGTGTTCTCAAAAATTTTGGAAGGATCACTGGTAGTCTCACCCTCTTGTGACTGTTCTTCTGTATTTTCGCCACCATTTTTTTCTTTTTCTTCAATAGTTTGACGTTGTTCCAGACCAACAAACGATATGACAACTACTAAGAGTATCCCTATTACAGCAATAGTTGCATATGGGATGACTGCGTTCTTCTTCATCGTAGTTCCTCCTTATGTAATCCCCTTAATCTCTATTTTGTTTCTAAAGCTATATATATTTTACTCGAAAAACAAATTTGTTTAAAGGGATAAGATGTGAAATTTTTATAAAACAATATATAGAATGACAAATACTATACCAAATATGCTAACATTTTTCAGATACTTTATGTCGTGTTGCCGACTGTAAAAATACCATGAAACCACGTTTGAAATAATCACAAATTGAAGTAACCATTGATTGGCAGTTAATAATGTACTTATATATACTGACATTAAAAGCAGCAGCAACAGAAATATAACTATTGAAAGGTGATAATAGATAGAAATCTTTTGGCTATAGACTCTAGTCATCCAATAAGAAAATGCTACAAATAAAAGTAAAGTACTTACTTGTAGTATTACAGGAAATTCGGTAAAATAAATAACTAAGAAAGCAAATGGCAACAATATGCTTAGCAGAGTCACTTGAATTGCACTTACGATATTTATTTTATTTTCCCTGATTATTTCTTCTTCACCAGTACCCTCACCATTTGTATATAAAGCCAAAAGAAAATCACAGTACACATCGGGCAGTAATTTATGCTCTTTCCAATAGTGGATTTCTTCAACAACTGTTGCGATTCGTCTTTCGGACATAAGAATCACCCCGATGCAGTTATAACCTCCAACAATCCAAGTATATAAAATGCAGACAGTCATTGCACATTAGTTACATTTATGAATAAGAAAGTGATTTCTTTCTTCACTGCCAACAACTTGTGCTTAATGACTGAAATGACTTATTCTAAGAAATCTTTTAGTCGTTTACTGCGACTAGGGTGTCTTAGCTTCCGTAGGGCTTTTGCTTCAATTTGACGGATTCGCTCTCTTGTCACACCAAACACTTTGCCGACTTCCTCCAGTGTCCTGGTTCGTCCATCATCTAAACCAAAACGTAAACGCAACACATTCTCTTCCCGGTCAGTAAGTGTATCCAGAACATCTTCCAGTTGTTCCTTTAACAATTCATATGCAGCATGATCTGACGGTGAAACCGCCTCTTGATCTTCAATAAAATCACCCAGATGGGAATCATCTTCTTCCCCTATTGGTGTTTCAAGTGAAACTGGCTCCTGAGCTATTTTTAGGATATCACGAACTTTGTCAGGCGAAAGTTCCATTTCTTTCCCGATTTCTTCTGGTGTTGGTTCCCTGCCTAGGTCCTGTAACAATTGACGCTGGACGCGAATTAGTTTGTTAATTGTTTCCACCATATGGACTGGAATCCGTATTGTTCTCGCTTGATCCGCAATCGCTCTTGTGATTGCTTGACGAATCCACCATGTCGCATACGTACTAAACTTAAACCCTTTACGATAATCAAACTTTTCGACGGCTTTGATAAGACCCATATTACCTTCTTGAATTAAATCAAGAAATAGCATACCTCGACCAACATACCTTTTTGCAATACTAACAACAAGTCGCAAGTTGGCCTCAGCCAGACGTCTTTTAGCTTCTTCTTCACTATTTTCGATTCGATGAGCTAGATCAATTTCTTCTGCAGCTGAAAGTAAATCGACTCTCCCTATTTCTTTTAAATACATTCTAACAGGGTCATTAATTTTTATACCGAGTGGTACGCTTAAATCATTTAAATCAAATTCTTCTTCTTTTGCAATTTGCTGCATTTTAGGATCTTCTTCTGAATCACCAATTACCTCTACACCCTGCTCTGCTAGGTACCCATAAAATTCATCCATCTGCTCTGATTCAATTTCAAAGTTAGATAAACGATCAGCGACTTCTTCATAAGCCAGTGCTCCGCGCTTTTTCCCTATTTCAAGCAATTGATCTTTGGCTTGATCCAGTGTTAATTCATTTTCATTTTCTTTTGTTTGTGAAGGCTTATTTTCGGCCATGAGTCCCCCTCCTTCCAACTACATTCAATTTCAATTTGTTTTCTTTAACTGTCTTTGCAATTCAATAATTTCCATTGCAATTTTTGCAGCTTTGATTGGATCATTTTGTTGTTCGGCTAACTTTTGTTCTTCTTTAAGTGTCTGAATACTATTTTTACTGCTATTTTCAGCACGAATTATCCGAATATAATCATTGATTTCCTGATCGCTAATATCTTCAAGTACAGGAATCATTGCAACCTCTGTAACCAAACGCTTTAGGTTGTCATCATTCAACATTTCAATAAACATGCTGACATCGGCTTGATGACCTTCCTCATAAAATGCATACAAATGTGTAGCAATTATTTTATGCTTATCAATATTAAAGGATGCACCTATTTCCTCCTGCACTTTATCAGTAATAGAAGTGTCTTGCAACATATATGCAATAAGCTGTCTTTCTGCATTATGAAAAGCCGGTAGTAATTTTTTTGTTTGTTGAAATTGTGATGCCCTATTAGTATATCTGTTCTTTTCTCTCTTATCCTTACCATTGCCCATCTTTTGCCGATGACTTTGGATTTCTTGTGTTAAAGATTCCATTGTTACATTATATTCATTACTAATTTCCTTTAGGTAATATTCCCGTTCAACGGAGCTGTCAATCATTGCAAGCTGTTTAAGAACACTTTCTATATATTGAATGCGATCTCCTTCAAGACTAAGGTTAAAGTCTCTTTTGAGGTAACGCATATAGAAACTTGTAAACGTGTGACTTGCTTTAATAACTTCATCTTTAAATGCAACAGCACCAAATTCGTGAATAAAACTATCTGGATCCATGTTTTCTCTTAAATTTGCTATTTTTACATGACATCCTACCTTTTGTAACAAAATTGCAGCTTTGTATGTTGCTTCAGTTCCCGCATTATCAGCGTCATAACAGATAGTTATTGTGTCAACATAACGCCTTAAAAGTTTTGCTTGTGACTCTGTAAGCGACGTCCCTAAAGTCGCAACAGCATTCTTAACCCCCGCCTGATATGCAGAGATAACATCCATATATCCTTCAAACAAAACAGCTTCATTTTGTTTACGAATGTGTTTTTTTGCTAAGTCAAAATTGTATAAGATACGTCCCTTTTGGAACAATTCGCTTTCAGAGCTATTCAAATATTTTGGATCCTGATCTCCAATTGTCCGACCACCAAAACCGATAGCCTTTCCTAAATGGTTTCGAATTGGAAAAATAACTCTGCCTCGAAACCGGTCTGTTACACTATTGTCCTCATTTAGAGAAAGTAATCCAGCTTTAACAAGTATTTGTTGATGAAAACCTTTTTTCTGAAGAAATTCAGCTGTGAAATCTTTTACATTTGGGGCAAATCCCAGCTGGAAGACATCAATCGTTTCGTCAGTAATACCTCGGTCTTTAAAGTATTGATATCCTTCTTTTCCATCTTTCGTATAGCGTAATAAGTGGTGGTAAAGTTTCGTTATCCATTCGTAAGCAGATAGTATATTCTGATTTTCTTCCGACATGGACGATTCTTTATTCATCCCTGTGTCAGGTAGGTCTACTCCACTTCTGCCGGCCAGAAACTTAAGTGCCTCATAAAAAGAGTAATCCTCTATCTCCATCAAAAACGTCAGGACATTTCCACCTTTACCACAACCAAAACAATGAAAAATCTGTTTCTCCTGAGTTACCGAAAAGGATGGAGTGTTTTCGCCATGAAACGGACAAAGACCAAAAAAGTTTCTTCCTTGTTTTTTTAACTGAACATACTCTCCAATGACATCAACAATATCATTAGATTTACGTACTTCTTCTATTACCTCTTCCGGTACTTGATTTGGCATTTTTACCACCATGCTTTAATATAATTCGATACTCGATAAGAAAATCCTTCATAATTCGACAATATTTTTTTAGAAAGTCGAAAAAATTTCCTTCCATGAAGTATAAGACTTAGAAGGATTGTTTAACTTGTTGTATTATTGTACCTCTTGACGGGCTTCTGTAAACCTTTAATCGAATTATTGAAATGCCCATATACTGTATTTCGACATGATTGAGTAGTATTCCTTCCTATATCTTAATGTTTTATTTTTCTGAATACGTCAACAGGGTATAAATACATGATTATTATTTTATTTTGACACAAAAAATAATTATAATACAAAAACATTAAGATTACCATCAAAAAACATTCTACTATTATGCAGAATGTTTCTTGGATAGTTTTAATTTATTTTTTAACCATATGAGAAATAATATTTGCTGTCTCTTCAACTGCTTTATTGGATACATCCACTACCCTGCATCCAAGTTTATTAACTAAATCATGAAAACATTCAAGCTCCTGATGAATTCTTTCCATATTCGCATATGTAGCTTGGTCACCAAGTCCTAATGCTTTTAATCTTTCTCTTCTAATTTCATTTAGTTTCTCGGGGCTTATTTGCAATCCAATACATTTTTTAGGATCTACTTCATATAACTCTTCAGGTGGGTCAACTTCAGGTACAATTGGTACATTGGCGACCTTTAACCTTTTATGTGCTAGATACTGTGATAAAGGAGTCTTAGAAGTGCGTGAAACACCGATTAATATTATATCAGCTCGTGCAATTCCACGTGGATCCCTGCCATCGTCGTATTTAACCGCAAACTCGATTGCTTCTACACGTTTAAAATAGTCCTCATCTAATTTATGGACTAATCCAGGCTCAAGGCGCGGGTTATGATCAAAGAATTTTTCCATTGCATCCATCATTGGCCCCATTATATCAATTGCTTCAATGTCTTTCTCTTTTGCTTTTGAATTTAAATATTTTCGTAAAGTAGGATCAACAAGTGTGAAACCGATTATCCCCTGCTTTTCCTGGGCAATTTGTATGGTTTCATCAATCGTTTTCTTATCTTCAACATATGGTACTCGCTGTATATCATATTCACCATTATTAAATTGACTCAAACCCGCTTTGATTACTAATTCAGCAGTTTCTCCAACGGAATCCGATAAAACAAAAACTAGTGGTTTAACACCCATGGTTCGGCTCCTCTCCTATAAATGTTCATCCATTATTAACTCCACAAACGCCTTCGTTATCGTGGTTTTTGTGATACGTCCTACAATCTCCAAGCCATTTTCAGTATCTTTAATGACAGGCAGTCCATCAATTTGTTTTTCAATAAGCTTCTTTGCAGCATCTATCATTAAATCCTCACGATAACATACAGTAATATTAGGCATTCTCGTCATAATAATATGTACTGGGACAGCGTTTAAGTCCTGATTTCCAATACTCGCTCTCAATAAGTCTTTTCTTGATAAAACACCTATTAGACATGCGTTGCCATCTACTACAAAAAGCGTCCCGACATCTTCTAAGAACATTGTTGATATAGCGTCATAAACAGAAGCATCTTCTTTAACAACTATAGGGACTGACTGATATTCCTGAACTTTAAATTGTTTAATTTTTTCGGTCAGCAGTTCGGTTCCGGTCTTACCTGTATAAAAATATCCAACCCGTGGCCTTGCATCAAGGAAACCAGCCATGGTCAAAATAGCTAAATCCGGTCGTAATGTGGCTCTTGTTAAGCCTAAATGTTCAGCTATATTTTCACCTGTAATTGGACCATTTTCTTTAACAATTACAATAATTTGCTCTTGTCTATTTGATAACTCCACTTTTTCACCACCTAACGGCTCAATGTGACATACTATTCATCCAATATTATAGACTATATAGAGTGAAAAAGAAATAATGTTACCTTATAATAGGAATTAAAAGTGTACGGATTAAACTGCCAACATATTTATCCGTATTAGAATTGCTGCTTCCATTCAATTTTAGAAAGATCGGCATAGTCGTAAGTTAATGCTGCTATTAAGTTTAAAAGTGACAACCGATTATTGCGGATGTTATCATCCTTTGCCATAACCATATTATTATCAAAGAAGTCATGAATCGGTTCTGCTAATTTCCCTAAGTGTAACAACGCATTTTCAGCTTCCTGGTTGCTATTCGCGCTGTCATAAGAATCCCTTACTTCTAAATAAACTTGATACAATTCTTTCTCAGATGGTGTTTCAAAAAGCTCTGGATTAACAGTAGCCGAATCCGTTTTCTTGGACAGGTTAATTACTCTGACAAGGGCCTCCTGAACAGATTTAAAATCGTGATCATTTCGTTTTTGGGATAAGTTGATTGCTTTTGCTAACGTATAAGAAATAACACCTATTTCTTTATGCAATACTGATTGAATAACATCTTGCTCAAGCTTCACTTCTCTAAATATATATGTGGCACGCAAGCCAAAGAAATGTTCTAATTCACTTCTGACTTTGTTCGTGTCGTTAATCGCCAGTTTCTGATAAAACTGCTGTGTTAAATCCAATAAAGATTCAACTGTAATGTTCCATTTGTATTCTTTTAATATTTTCAAAATACCCACTGATTGACGTCTAAGTCCATACGGGTCCTGTGAGCCAGTCGGTATTAATCCTACTGAAATACAACCGACAATTGTGTCCAGTTTATCAGCAACACTTACAATAGCACCTTCTATTGTCTCTGGTAATCGATCATCAGCATGAACTGGTAAATAATGATCTGCAACCCCTCTTGCAACTTCTTTCTCCTCGCCAAAATTTAATGCATATGTTTGTCCAATAATTCCTTGAAGCTCTGTGAATTCATCCACCATATTTGTAGGTAGATCAAACTTGCAAATTTCAGCAGTCCTAATTGCCTTTTCTTTCGTTTTTTCATCAAGATTAAGTTGATGCGACAATTGATCTGTAATACTGACAACACGCGATACTTTATCACTTATTGTTCCTAGTTTTTCTTGAAAAACAACTCGCTCCAACTTCTCCAAATAATAATCTATTGAATGTTTTTGATCTTCTTCAAAAAAGAATTGGGCATCAGATAATCTCGCATGTAATACTTTTTCGTTGCCTTTCACTACAGTATTTAGCGCTTTGTCGTCACCGTTTCGTACGCCGACAAAGTATGACAGCAATTCTCCATCCTTTGACTTTACAGGGAAATAACGCTGGTGTTCTTTCATAGATATTATTAACACATCTGATGGTAATTTTAAGAAGGACTCTTCGTATGATCCAATAAACACCGTTGGGTACTCAACAAGATTACGTACCTCATTCAGCAAACTATTATCAATTGGTACTTGAAATCCATATTCACGTTCTATCTCTTTAATCCCATTGGTTATTAAATGTTCACGTTCATTCGGATCTGCTATAACGTAATTATCCTTCAGTTCAAATTGGTAGTCTGATGGTGATGTTAAAGTAATCCTGCTTCCTAGAAACCGATGACCGAACGTGAAATTACTGGTTGTAACATCAGCAATTTCGAAAGGTATAACCTGGTCCTCATACAATGCAGCAATCCAACGTATTGGGCGTGCATATCGAAGGCTTTGTTCAGCCCAACGCATGTTTTTAGGAAATTGAATGGATTCGATAATTTCTTTGAACGAAGGAAGTAATTCAAACGTATCTTTACCAATAACCTGGTTCTTCACAAAAATATAGGTTGTCCCTTTTACTTCCTTTGTATAAATGTCCTCAACAGTCTTCCCTTGACCTTTTGTAAAACCAATTGCTGCTTTTGTCCAACTTCCTTCATGGTCTTTGGCTATCTTAACAGCTGGCCCCTTTACTTCCTCTTCAAGTGATGATTGGGTTTCAGCAACATCTTTAATTAATACGGCAAGTCTTCTTGGTGTTGAAAATGAAGTTATCGAATCATATGAAATGCGTAAGTCATCAAGCCAATCTTTTGTTTTACTAATAAGTTGACTTTCCGCTTTATCAATAAAACGCGCTGGCAATTCTTCCAGCCCTATTTCAAACAATACATCTTTAGCCATTATTCTGCCTCCTCTGTCAACATAGGAAATCCTAACCGTTCACGTTCTGCTACATAAGCTTTAGCAATACTCCTGGCAAGGTTTCGTATCCTGGAAATATATCCTGTACGTTCTGTTACTGAAATGACACCCTTAGCATCGAGTAAATTAAATGTATGCGAGCACTTTAACACGTAATCGTAGGAAGGGAAAACTAATCCCTGTTCCATTGTATCTTCAGCCTCTTTTTCATACATGGAGAATAACTCAAATAACATGTCTGTATTAGATTCTTCAAACGTATATTTTGAATGTTCGTATTCAGGCTGGAAAAAGATATCCTTAACCGTTACACCTTGTGTCCACTCCAAATCAAACACGTTTTCTTTATCCTGAATATACGACGCCAAACGTTCAATACCATACGTGAGTTCAACTGTTACTGGATTTGCTTCAAGACCGCCAATTTGCTGAAAGTATGTAAATTGTGTTATTTCCATTCCGTCCAGCCACACTTCCCATCCTAGTCCTGCAGCTCCCAAGGTCGGATTTTCCCAATTATCCTCTACAAAGCGTATATCATGTTCCAACGGGTTAATCCCAAGTGCTTTTAATGAATCTAAATACAATTCCTGAATATTATCTGGGGATGGCTTCATAATTACTTGAAATTGGTGATGCTGATAAAGCCGATTTGGGTTTTGCCCGTATCGCCCATCTGCAGGTCTTCTTGAAGGTTCAACATAAGCTACATTCCAAGGTTCTGGTCCAAGGCTTCTTAACAGGGTCATTGGAGACATTGTTCCCGCACCCTTTTCAACGTCATAAGCTTGCATTAAAATACAATTTTGATCTGACCAATGTTTTTGTAAAGTTAAAATCATTTCCTGTATAGTCATTTTTTATAAACCTCCATATTTAATTTATTGAATAACGAAAGCGCAAGGTCTGTTCAGCACTGTATGGAATGCGCTCGCACATCATATCCCGAGTTGGACAACGTTACCGTGCAAAGCGTCCGCCTGCAACTGAAATCAACAGTCCAAGCAAACTTGCAAATAGTTTGGATTGCTGTTTACTTTTGGATTATCGAACTAGTTCATTTTCCTAACATTAAAAAAATCCATCCCTATGTCATCTTAAATGACATAGGGACGGATTTTATACCGCGGTTCCACCCTACTTGCCCTATTATAAAGAGCCACTTTATACCAATTGCTCAGGAGCGCCGTTCCTTATTGTCCTATTATCCAGCTTTCACTATTCTGGACTCGCTCAAAATAGCAACCAATAAGTACTATTCTCCATCAATGCAATTAAATGTTCTATTTAAAATATGTACAAATAATACTGTATTACCACCAGAATTGTCAACAAAAAGACTTATTTTAATTTATCCAGTTGATTTAAAAATCGTTTTGATTTTAAATAATAGCCACCATACTGTTCATAATAGGCATCAATCAGCCGACGCAATAAATTTTTATTTGCTGATTTCACTGAAATTGTACCGACTCTTTCCAGTTCTACACTCATAAAGATATGCAGCAGCTTTGCTACGTTATCTGGTAGCAAGGTAGCCTCATGGTCAATATGGTTACATCGCGAACAAAGTAAACCACCTTCAGCTATTGAAAAATATAAAGGCGTATCTTTCCTGCCACAGCTCACACAATTACTTACTGTCGGTGCAAATCCACCTTTTGCAAATAATTTTAACTCATACATCATCATTGGAATTTCCGCATCTGCATCATCATGTACAGCGATCCAGGATAATGTCTGGTATAGCTGGTCAAATAGATAACTATCCGGTAAATTTGAATCAACTAATTTATCGGTTAGTTCAACTATATATGCAGCATATGCTGTCTTTATTATATCTTCCCGGATAAGACGGAGCGAATCAACAACATCTCCCTGTTGAATCGTACTTAATCCCGAATTTACATAGATAAAAAACTCACCAAGTATGAATGGCTGCGTGACAGCAGCCATTCTGCTTTTTGGTTTTTTGGCTCCCCTGGCAATAGCGGAGATTTTACCTAGTTTGTTACTGTAAATGGTAACTATTTTATGTGATTCACTATAATCTTGCGTTTTAATAACAATACCTTTCATTTTTTCAAGCAAATAGTATCACCTTCTTAGGTTAAACCATTGAAAACCCCATGTACTATAAATTAGTTTCAATCGATGATACTTCTTCATCTTCCCGTTGAATCGAATCACCTGTAGCATGTTCTCTTTCTTCTAACTCTTTCAATAATAAATAGGTTTCAATGTTTCCTGTTTGACTAAATAATCTCCAGGTTAAGTCGATCACAAGAAACCCCACCTTCCTTTATAGCATATTGAAAAGTACTTACTACTTAGAATTACCATACATGTTCATTCAATGAGTTTTAAATTTTACCATGTTTAATATTCATCACTGCGGAAACCAAATTCACGTAACTGTGATTGCTTGTTGCGCCAGTCTTTTTGAACTTTCACCCAAAGCTCCAAGTAAACCTTTGACCCTAACAATGCTTCAATATCTTTTCGGGCTTTTTTACCGATATCTTTTAACATGCTTCCTTGTTTACCGATAATGATTCCTTTTTGGGTCTTTCGTTCTGTAACAATTGCTGCCTGAATAAAAACTGCATTTGAGTCCCTTGTTTCAATATTTTCGATCACAACTGCTATTGAGTGTGGTATCTCTTCTCTAGTTAACTGTAATGCTTTTTCCCGTATTAACTCACCAATAATGAAGCGTTCCGGATGATCTGTTATTTGATCTTCAGGATAATATTGTGGGCCCTCAGGTAAATGTGTTTTTAATATATCAAGCAAATGTGTAACATTGTTTCCGTGAAGTGCTGAAATTGGGATGATTTCTTCAAAATTGTACTTATTTTTATAACGTTCTATCAAAGGGAACAATTCGTCTGGATGAATTAAGTCCACCTTATTGATGATCAGAAAAACCGGACGCTTTACTTGTTGCAGCCGCTCAATTATATATTGATCACCTTTTCCATAACCTTCATCAGCATTAATCATAAAAAGAATTGCATCTACTTCATTTAAAGTATCTTCTGCAATTTTCACCATGAAATCACCCAAACGATGCTTGGGTTTATGGATTCCCGGTGTATCAATGAATACTAGCTGTGAATCTTCTTCCGTTAGAACGCCTTGAATTTTATTTCGCGTTGTTTGAGCCTTATCACTCATTATCGCTATTTTTTGCCCTATTACATTGTTCATAAATGTTGACTTTCCTACGTTAGGTCTACCAATAATTGCTAGGAACCCTGATTTAAATTTAGTATCCATGTTTTGTCCTCCGAAGCAGTTATTTCTATTTGATATAATCATCATACTACAAAATGCGGCTAGTTTCATGTATCCGACAAAACCTTTAAAAAGTTTCTGTAAATCCTCATAATATGACATAGAAAGTATTTCAACTTTCGCAGCATAAAATGAAAGCATAAACCTTGAAGGAATAAGAAAGGCTGAAGATACAAAACTTGAGTTGACATTGGATCAACAGTACGTGGTTGATATAAAATGCGAATTAACTGCTGGAATAATCTTTATAAACTCTCGTCCCGCCGTCCGGGGTCGCTACGGGCTGAAGCTTTCCGCGGGCAACGCTTCAGCTTCCTTGCCCCGGCAAGGGGTATGCCGACGTTGTCCGCAAAGGACGGTTTTAGTCGGCCTTCATTTAGTCGAACTGCGGGATCTTCAGCTGTTGCTATTCCCGCAGGAGTCACCGCCCTCTGCTCACCCGGACTAGTGTAGTGCTGTCACACATTTATTCTATAGCGATTCCTACTCCAGTCAACAGCGGAGGAAATATACGTAGACTCCTGTGGGAGCTGAGGCCTAGATGAGACTACGCAGCGACGTAGGAGCAAGGAGGCTCATCAGCCGCCCACGGAAAGCGTAGTGTATTT
>JBDNGJ010000240.1:0-15762 GCA_041689365.1 Virgibacillus sp. | reverse complement strand
AGGATATCGACTTGAAATAGGATATATCAACCACCGCGACAGGATATCGACTTGAAATAGAGTATATCAACCTCAGCAGCGAGATATCGACTTGAATTAAGGTATATCAACCTCAGCATCAGGATATCGACTTGAAATAGGGTATATCGACCTACGCGGTGGGATATCGACTTGAATTAGAATATACCAACTTTTAGTAGTTGGTAGGATATCAATTTAGAGCACCAAAAGGAGCATAGAACCAACAATGGAAAATAAAAAAGAAATAAAAGATAAACTACACAATCTATTAAATGAAACCCAATTAGTTTTGGATGGAAAAGATGAATATAAAACAGTTCTAGAAGTGGTTAGTGTATTAGGATCTACTGATGCAGAATTACGGGATGAACTAGGTTACCAGGCACTCATTAAATTACTGATACATAATAACTACCTTACAAACAATGAATTAAAGGAATTGTTAGCCTATGCGACTTCAGGTGAAATGTTGTTTTATAAGCTAGGCGAGGTTGGAACAGATAGTGTCTTTCTTAGGTCTTTCTCTTCTCTATTGATCACTTTGTTGTTATATCGCGATAACCAAGATAAATTTCTTTCTAAGTCTGAGTATAATAGTGTTGTAGAGCTTGTGGTTAGTTATTGCAGACTTGAGAAGGATTATCGGGATTTTGTTGAAGGAAAGGGTTGGGCACATGCGCCGGCACATATTTCTGATGCAATCGATGAACTTGTAAAAAATCGTTATGCTGATATTGATTCGTGTATGCTGTTGTGGGAAGGGATGACGGAACTAGTAGTAAACGCACCATGTGTTTTTGCTGCTGAAGAAGATGAGAGAATTGCAACCCCCGCATTGGCGATGATTGAATATGAAAAGGTTCCGTTATCAACACTTAGAACCTGGATGAAAGAAATACCTGTTTCAGAAGAGAAGCTGCATGAAAAAATTAATGTTAAGAACTTTTCCAGATGTTTTATTAATCGCATTATTGTGAAGGACCCATCGACTAGCTATGAGCATCTAGTAAAGGAATTGGAACTTCAATTTAATTCATCATTTTCGTAAACAAGGGCATATTCAACATTAAAATTTGAAAGGAACTTTCCATGGATACTAATTTCATCAGATTAAAGGAAGCTACACCAACCATAGTGAAAATGTTTAACCAGTGGGAAAACGACCCCAACTTGATTCCCATGACTCGCCCCAACCGAAACAGGGAGGACCTGGAACGCCAAACGATACTGACAATGGATGACCTTGCAAAACGACTTGAGCACCATCACATCTACTTAATCCATCTTGATAACAAGTTAATTGGGGAAATGAACTACATGGTTGATCCATCCCACCTTTACAAGAAAGAGCCTGGAACCGCCTGGATAGGCATTACAATCGCTGAACCCGAAGCAAGGGGGAAAGGGATTGGCTATAAGGCAATCCAATTTTTAGAGGAACAGATTAAACAGCATGGCCTAAAGCGAATTGAACTGGGTGTATTTGAATTTAACTTGCAGGCACACAAACTGTATAAGAAATTGGGCTACCAGGAAATTGGCTTGATCCATGATTTTACTTTTTGGCAAAATAGAATGTGGTCTGATATTCGTATGGAGAAGGTTTTGAATTGAGAAAGAAATTATAACGTGTTCCCCCTTAAGTAAAGGGAAGTTGAAAGGAGAGGAGAAAGATTGAATTATTAAAGGAAGTAAATTTTATTATTGCACTTTTTGCTATTGGTTCAGTTTTCTATCATTTTTTATTAGTGAGATACCTTCTTACTTAATTGCACCCTATGCAGCATTGATGTTTTTGCTTTGTGGGTCAGAAATGATAAATGAAGATAAGATACTTGGTTCAACTTAATTAGTTTCAGCATTAATTGGGTTTATTGTGTTACGCAGGATTTATTAGCTTATTTTTCAAGTGTCATTAACTAGAAGAGGAGGGAATACTTTTGTTAAAAAATATACTATTTCAATTTGCTATTGCGGTAATCACTATACTTTTTTCTAGTTATGCTTTGATAACACATAATGGAGACATACTTTTGCTTCCGTCTGTACAATTTTGTTTAGGTTTAATTGCTGCGACTATGTCAGTGACGGCGGTATCTGCATTGCGCAAAAAAAGAAAACGATTAGGCTCGTTTTTCACTTTTGTATCTTTATTTATCATTGTAGTCATCCTTCTAAATAATTCTATGACAATTGAGGGTATAATCCCGGTTATGGCTTTGTTTCTTTTTTTGAGTATTCCGATTGGTATTATTGCCATGTTCAGTCAAGGAATGCACAATAAAAGTGAGCTATGATAGGTAGGTTACCCCTTTTATGGAACGAGGATCGACGTTATAATCGGTCTTTTTTATTTTGTTCACTATTTCAGAAAATTGGGATTTCAGCAACGGAAAGCTGGGATATTATGTTAATATTTACTAAGTAGGAAGCAAATGTATATGAAGCAATTTGGTTCGATAATGTTCCAGCCCATATACTAATTTTGATGATAAAGGGAATGAAGGTGTTTTAATTATGAAGAACATATAAACATTATTGAAAGGGATCCTGGATGTAAAGAATTGTAATAATTTCTGGACTTTTTATTAACAATTTTGAAAGCGAAATCATAACTTTTCCCTTATACTAAAGAGTTTTAGTAAAAAGAGGAGGGTAGTAAATTAAATCAAATAAACATGTAAACAAACCTGTTTCGATAGTTAGCATTAGCCTTATAACTTTAGCAGTAATATGTTTTATTTTAATGGTTCTGGACCGCCAAAACTATGAAATCTACGGTGAAATGATCTTTTTTATAGCGTTTCTTTTCTTTCTAGTAAGGGGAGCTCTTTCCGTTAAGTCCGGTGATTATAAGTCTGCAATAATGTATTTTGCGGTTGTAATAATATATATGGTAGCGGAGCTAATGAAAGTATTAATTTTAAGCGGGGTGTTTTAGATTATATCAAATTGAAAAGATATAAGAGGGAAGTGTCGTTATGAAAGTTAGATTAACAGATTTTAATGAAAACTGGGCTGAAATGTTTGAAATGGAAGCTCAATTATTAAAAACCATATTTGGTGATCAAGTAATTAAATTTGAACATTTTGGGAGCACCGCAGTTCCTGGCCTAAAGGCTAAACCCGTAATCGATATGATGTGTATTGTAAAAGACATTGAGAAAATTGATTCGTACAATGACAAAATGCATACACTTGGATATGATGTTGCAGGCGAATGGGGCATTGAAGGAAGAAGATTATTCCGAAAAGGCGGGGAAAACAGGACACATCATATTCATTGTTATCAAATGGATAATCCTCAAATTAAACGGCATTTAATATTTCGAGATTATCTGCGAACCCACCCGGCAGAAGTAGATCGATACAGTAATTTTAAAGAAGATCTGGCTCAACGTTTTGATAGCACAAGTGACTATAGTCCTGCAAAAAAAGAATTTGTAAAGGAAATGGAAAAGCAAGCACTGCTATGGTTTGAAAAATATCAGCAACATTAAAGGAGGAGATTTAAATTAAGCGCTTTTTGTACTATCTTGCTTGGACGATTATTATTGGACTTATAATTTACTGGGGAATGAAGTATCAAGTTCAACTAAATGAAGAAGCAAAAATGAAGTTTGAATTATTTCCTGTCGTACGATTTGCTACCTTATTCCCTATCGCTATTGGATTGTTGCTACGATTACCAAAATTGATAATTGAAATTTATAATAAGAAACAGTGGACGTTTGATTGGATTAAATTCATAGCAATTGGATTGCCATGTTTTTATGTACTAACAATGTCGATTTTACCGTACTCACCATTGGGTCAAGGCTCTATTCCCATACCTGATATAATTATTACTGGCAGTCCGACAGTTACAACAGTCGCTGGAATCGTTTTTGGATTCGTCTTTTTGGATAGCTTGAAAAAATAACAGCACTATTACTTAATTAAAATAATTTGTAGCAGTACTTGACAGGAAGTGCATTCACTGTTATGATAAAAGTTAATTATTCTTGTTCGGTTGTCAATGAAAGAGAAAAGTAACTAGTAAGTCACTTTCGTCTGGAATGAATATGCAGAGCATTAATAGTAATACATTGTGGATTGAATCCACGCAGGAGGTAACAATTTATGTTACAAGGTAATGTTAAATGGTTTAACGCAGAAAAAGGTTTCGGTTTTATTGAAGTAGAAGGGCAAGACGATGTATTCGTTCATTTCTCTGCTATTCAAGACGAAGGTTTCAAAACATTAGAAGAAAACCAAACAGTTTCATTCGAAATTGTTGAAGGTAACCGCGGACCACAAGCAGCTAACGTTCAAAAATAAGCGTTACTAATAAAAAAGAGATTTCCTTAATTGGAAATCTCTTTTTTTATCCCTGGTGATTTCTGCTTTAACGTAGTTATTTATTCACAATATATGTTTCACCCAGAATTTCCTTTGATTGATAAGTAGTTGAGGGAAGCTCTTTTTCAACAAATGTGTTAATGTCAGCTGCTTCAACATCGTACATTACTTCAATCTCTTTTGAAAACAGTAATTTTTCTTTTTCTAGCAATCCAGAAAGTGCTGTTTGTTGCTTTGGTTCGAGTTCTTCTATGTTCAGAACTTGCTTCAGCCCCGATACATAGTATTCCAACGGGCGGCCACCAACAATTTTCACGCCTTTATTGTCCTGATTCACCATAACAATGGAAGGGAATCCTGTAGCGCCTAGACTTGCTGCAAGTCCAAAGTCTTCATTTAATGATTGCTGTCCACTTGGTAGTTCTGCTTTTTTTACAATTTTCTCTCCATCAAGTCCAAGTTTATTTACGATTTCAATCAGAACGGTTTCCTCTGAAATATTTTGATTGAACGCGAAAACTGCTTCTCTTGCGCGGCGTAAAAATACATTAGCCAAGAATTTGTTCTCGTTTTGAATAATTTTAAATACCCTAGATGGTGGGTAAGATGATTGAACAGGGTTGTCATACATAAGCGAGCCATCAATTGGCATACGGGTTTGTTCACCAACTTCTCTCCAGTGTCCAGCAACATCTGCTGGTCCTGAAATACCGTTTGCAGGATCGACTGGTTCATCACCCCATTTTTCCAACAATCCTCCCATTACTGTATGGAAGTTAAAATAATGCCCATATTGCTCTTCAAAACGACGGAGAACTGGTTCAAGTGCCCAGCAATGAGAGCAAATAGGATCCGTCACATAATAAAGATCAATCGTTTTTTTGGGTTTATTTAGATCAACTGTCTCCATTTCAACTTCTCCTCCAGCTACGCCACATACACCTGTTTCTGAATCGCAAATCAGATTATTATTTTTTGTCAATTTCCTTCTCCTCACTTTCGTTTGGAATATTTACATCCATATAGTTTTTTGCCCACTCCTGAATGGGCTTAAGACTATCGGATAAGAATCTTCCTTTTTTTGTTAATTGATAAGAAATGGTGACCGGGGAACCACTTTCCACTACTTTTTCGACTAACTCTTCTTCAGCAAGTTCGGAAAGTTTCAGGGATAGTGCCCTGGACGTAATGCCTGTCAAATCACGTTTTATCTCAGAAAAATGTGCTGTGCCGTTATCACATAAGGACAAATAATGGATAAGTTGGCCATTCCACTTTTTCCCTAAGATTTGAAAGGAAGCTTCAATATAAGGACAAACCTTCATGTTAACACCTCTTTGTAAATAGTATACCTTATATAAAAAATATATCAAGTATAAAATGTATACTTGAATATACCGTTCGTTGATGATCGTTCATTTTTATCCTGAGCAAAAATATAGACTTAGTTGTATTAATAGATTAAACTAGCTATTGTCTTGAATTAAGGATAATAAATATAGTAGGAGAGATATAAATGGTAAAGATAGGAATTGTGTTAGGGAGTGTCCGTCAAGGTCGTAATGGAGAAGCAGTTGCAAACTGGATCAATGATCTCGCGACAAAGCGTAACGACAACGCAGAATATGAGATTGTAGATCTAGCAGAATATAAGTTACCGTTTTTAGGTGCAGCAGTGCCAGAAGCTGAGCAACAAGAAGCTGAAGCGGCAATTAAAGCTTGGTCCGAAAAAATAGCTTCTTTTGATGGCTATATTTTCATTGCACCAGAATATAACCATGCAATAGGTGGAGCGTTTAAAAATGCATTGGATTACTTAAATCCAGAGGTCAACAACAAGGCAGCAGGCTTTGTTGGTTATGGCAGCCTAGGCGGTACGCGGGCACATGAAAATCTTCGCCTGATCTTAGGGGAATTAAAAGTTGCAGACGTACGTACAGCAGTTACATTCTCACTGATGACTGACTTTGAAGACTTTAGTAAGTTCAAACCAGCCGACTACCATGAAAACAATGCGAATGAAATGCTTGACCAACTCCTATCATGGAGCGGAGCATTGCAAACGGTGAGACAGTAAGACAGTAAAAGGTTAAATACATGTCTATCGCAGATAACTATTTCTTTTGGGTGTTTTAATATAATAGCCTAATATATCATAGTGATATGTTAGGCTAATTCTGTATTATTTAACTATGGCCCTCATTCATTGAATAGTTCGTATAATTTGGATAACGGATTCAAATTCCTCATTGTTTATTTCATACATACTTCATTTCACTCATTAAAAAACCCGCTTGGTTAGTTCAGCGACTCACTATTCTAATATCAGCATAATATTAGAATTATTCTCTAGGAAAGAGCTTTTCTATTAAGGTCCTGCTTCCCATCTTTTGTAGCCCCCGATTACTTTAAGAAAATACCTTCAACCTAATTAATATATTTCTTTTATGATAAAATCTTTCCGGCTGTAGTACCTGTAGCTTTGTTGAATAAGAATGATTTTGTCTTAAAGCACACTTAAGTTGAAGGTAGGAATCAAATAAAATAATGATATTTTGGGAAACATTAAGATGAGGTGTTTAAATGGAAAAAGAAGATTTAAAACTTACATCGGCTGAAATAGGGACATTGTGGGGCGAATATGTAAATGGAACAGCCATTGATATTGTAAATAAATATATGTTGTCCATTACAGAAGATGAGAAGATAAAACTGTTACTCGAAGACGCAATTAAGACATTTGGTAAACAAAAAAATAAAATAACACAGTTAATTGAAAATGAAGGATTTCCAGTACCAATTGGCTTTACTGAATCAGACCTTTACAAAGGGACCAAAAGGTTATTTTCTGATATTTTCTGTTTGCACTATTTACATATTATGACGCTGCATGGTTTGTTAGGGCATTCAACATCACTTAGTTCCTCTGTAAGGAAGGACTTAAGGCACTTCTATGATTCATGTACTAATGAAGGGATGAGTATGTACCATCGAACGACTGAATTACTACTGGAGAAGGGACATTTTCAGAGGGACCCTTACTTTTATCCAGAAGAGAATCCTGAGTTTATTTCAGGACAACAATTTGTAGACGGTTATTTTGGAGATAAGCGCCCTTTATCTTCATTAGAAATTATTGCTCTATCTCTTAATATAAAAAAGAAGATAATGGAGAAATCACTTTCGATTGCCTTCAGTCAAGTAACCCAATCAAAAGAGGTTAGAAAATTTCTGGAGAGCTCGCAAAATGCATCAGACCAGCAAATTCAATCACTGAGCAAAATACTGAAAGGAGATGACTTACCTGTTCCCATGTCATGGGAAACGGAGGTTACAATTTCTCAAGATACTCCTTTTTCAGATAAGTTAATGCTGTATCATATTGGATTCTTATTACAATCTGCACAATCGTATCACGGTGCAGGTCTCGCATCTGCAATGCGAATAGACCTAGTGACAACTTATGAGAAAACAATACTAAAAAATCTAATGATTACTAAAGAATGGTTTAATTTAATGACCAAATATAAATGGATGGAACAACCACCACTTGCTCCAAACAGAAAAGGTCTTGCAAAAGATAAATAAGAACTATCCTGCCCTTCAACTGAGAGTACTTTTTGGCTTAGCGAATGCAGTTTTTCTTACTCGTCAACTCTGCTAATCCGTTTACCTATCCGCAAAACTAGAAATCACTCTATAAAGCATACCTGATTTTGTATAACTTATTGCATTGTATGTGAGGTGATATTTGTAATTCTTTTAAAAAAACCTCCAGGGATACTGGAGGGTTTAGTTGTCAATTTTGCTTTAACTTATTTAACAAGTTGTCTAACTTTTGGGAGATGTTAACGAGGGTTTCGTACTCTTGATGGGTTTCATAGGCGCGATACATCTCGTGTCTTAGTTTTTCGATTTCAAGCTTTAAGTCTTCGTTACTATCTGACAAATTACCTACTCCTTTTTAGTCAGTCAACATTAGCATTTCGACCAGTAGTAAAAAATTATGAGGGTATCTATCAGATGACTTTTAATATTTGATTGACCTTTGAGCAAAATTAAATCATTTAGATTATTTACCCCAGTTATATGGTTATGTAACAATCAAATGGTGACTCGGTTACTTGTAGGTTATTCAGGTTATAATGTATGATAATATATTCACAACGAATTGGTTATTCTATGTACAGTTCGAAATAGAGTAAGCAAGTATAAAAAATACTAGAGTATAAAGCGAGGAATAAATATGGAATGGATGGAAGTGGCACTGCCAATTATTAAAAACATTGCATTGGCAGTTATTGTCCTAATTGTCTGATTAATTGTGATCAATTCGTAATGGAGAAATAAACTGGGATGCAAACGCAGGTTTGTTCAATAAGAAATTACAAAGGAATGAGCATCTACTGTTAAATAAGATTAGATGTATTAACGTCTAATAAAAAATAATGCAAAAATTGAGATGAAGCACATTAGTATTATTATAGGACATAACAAAAATATATGGAGGTATAGTTATGTGGTTAATACTAGGCGTTATTGCTATAGTAGCAACTTTTATAAATCTTTATCTGTATAAAGCAGGTAAGGACTATAAGCTTGCTATGGCGATGGGATTATCATTTACAGCATTAACACTTTGTGCAGAATACAGTCTTGTATCGGTGTGGGTAGAAGTGGAAGATTGGGCAGCTTTAATGGATGTAGTACCTGGTATGGAAAGGGCATTATGGTTTTTGACAATTGTTTCTATCTTACTAAATATAGCACCTATACTTTTAGAACGAAAAGGTAAGAAATAATGACTTATTGTCACTTCATTTTTATAATATGCAATAGTGCTATGGGTGACTTGACTCATGAATCAGCCACGCCTGCTCCAACTTACTGAATAAGGCGTTTCCATCGGTCAACGCCTAGCTCTAATGAAGTACCTTCCCGTGTCTATGATAGTCAACATCAAATCCTCGGTATCCTTTATCTCATGCGTCACTCCAGTCCATAATACGCTTAAGGGTCAAACGAACGCTGGGGGTGGATGAAAAATTGGTCCCAGTTCATAAGATATTATTTTTCTTAGGATTTATCGCCATCACTGGTATCATTTATGTTGGATTAAGTTTAGAATTCTTATATCTGCAGGGCATCATCCTTGGTGGTGCCTTTTCATAGTGGATTTGGTATACTTTTGATTGGTGATATGAGACTTATTGTATATTTCTGCTCTGTGAATGTTAAATGGACTTTGGAAAGGGGTGTCACTGTGAGCTTCATTGCCTGGATGATTGTTGCGAGTGAAATTGGATTTTGGGTTTTGATCGCGGCAGGATTCGTTACACGTTATGTATTCAAATTAAAGAAACTTGGTCTCATTTTATTAGCCTTAACACCAGTCATTGATTTAATTTTATTAGTAGCTACTAGTGTAGATCTTTACCGTGGTGCAACTGCTACCGAAGTGCATGGAATTGCAGCTATTTATATCGGGGTTTCTGTTGCATTTGGGAAGAGCATGATCGAGTGGGCGGATATCCGCTTTCAATATTACTTAATGAAACAAGGACCAAAGCCAGTTAAACGATATGGTTTCAAATATGCAAAACATTATTTTAAAAGTTGGGGGCAACATCTGCTTGCTTTCTTAATAGGTGGCGGATTTTTATTCGGACTGATATATTTTATCAATAACTCTTCACAAACCGAGGTGCTGGAAGGGTTCTTGAAAATTTGGACACTTGTATTAGGTGTCGATTTACTGATTGCCATTAGTAATTTTATTTGGCCAAAAAGAAAAAAGGTATAACAATCAATTGAAGTGGTAAGTCCTTAAGATACTATGGGGAAGCTTGGGGCTAATTTTATACTTGGGAAAGATACAAAAGTTCCCTAAAATAATTAGGAGGCTAGTATAGACTTATAGTATGATTAGCAGCAAACGATAATGCTATAGATACATTTGACAGTATAAAGGAATAAAATTATACTAATAATAAGAATAGGGTAACGAGTAGCGCTTACTACCCGTTACCGACAACTACAGACCGCATAAAGAGCGGTTGACCAATAAGTTGTTTTGGCAAAAGAAGTAACTGCTTACCATTGGTCACGGGGCGGTTACTTCTTTTTGTTTGGCTATGTTAAAGTCGATTGTTGATTTAAGGTAAAAATTAGAACTTCCGTTTTTGGAAGTTCTAATTAGTAATAATGTCTTATTCAACTAAAGCACCCAATAGTTTAAGTGTAATAATTCACAAACCCACCAAACTTTTAGCCAATTAATGATAATATACCTTCATTTAAAATTCAATTATTAAAAGCACCATAGAGTTATTTTCTATAAAAGCCAACCTTCGTATAACGAGGTTGGCTTTTATAAGTTCTTCAATTTAATTCAAATCAATCCTAACCTTCTCTAATTCAACAGGAATATTGGCACTCAATGATCCCATATTAACTCTTATTACATAGTTATCTTTGCTGAAATCATTAATTTCACTAATATCAAATGTGCTTGTAAATTTCAAGTCGTTTTTGTCAATTACTTCGACTGAGTGTTTGATCGGCTTCTTATAAATATCTTTTTCTGATTCTTTAACCAGTGTAACAGCATTGCGAGCAAAATTACTAAAAAACGAGAAGTGTCGATTCATGTTATTACCATTATTTATTTGAAAATCAAAAGTGATGTTCTTATCCTGAACGGTAATATTTTCTATTTCAACAGCTAAATCTTGCCTTTCAGAATTAATTCCAACTGGAGTTGCTTCATCTAATTTAATAAAACGATCAGGTTCACTTAATGCCACTTTAGGAATCACCTCTATATAACTAGTTTCTCCCTTTACTGACTGTTGTATAATACTTCTACCTTTAACAATAATTCTATTGTTCTCTTCGATAATTTCTAGATCTATTCCGTCTGTGGAGATATTTATTTCCTCACCTTTGTCATCATAAGCCTCAAGTCGTACTTGATCATGTTTTCCTTCAATCGGAAAAGTAGCAGTATAATTAATAGCTGTTGATGCTTTACCGTTAATAATTGAATCGAAATGAACATTTACCCCTGCAACTTTTTCGTTAGTTCCTTTGTCAACATTAACTGTCTGATATGGTAATTGGTTTATCGGAACGTCGAACCGCCAACTTCCTTCCTTTCCACCTATCCTTTTGAATTCAAGTGGGAAAGAAGTTTCTGAAGGTAATTCAGTTTTAGGATAGCTTAATTGTATATGCCCAATATAACCATTTTCTGATGGCTCCATATATACTAGTTCCTTACTATCAGAGATGCCATCTTTACCATCAAATATTTCATAAAATCCTTGAACGCTGCCATCTTCTTCTGTTCTAACATTTCCTTTAACAGAAAAAGTAACTCCTACTACAGCTCCATCATAATAAGCATTCGTAATAGATACATCTACACCTTTATAACTAGAGGTTTGATTCAATTCTGTTATCAAATCTTGTGAATGTAAACTTCGACCTACAGCATCATTAAAAGCAGTATACACATTCCCAATTAAGGGTACTTCCGCCATTACGTGAGATAGGGAAGGGGAAATCAAACTGGAAGAAATAAATAAAGTTGCAGCTGCAACTGTAGACCATACAATTTTTCTTGCACTTTTTTTATTTTTAGGTACATCATGACTAGCACGTTCTTTTCCTGCCTTTATTGCATCTAAAACATCATCTTTAGGTACTTCAATCTTCTCATATACTTCTTGAAATAATTTTTTCTCCATTATAATTCATTCCTCCTAACAATTTTTTTAATCGTTCTTTCCCTCTACTCAAATAAGTTTTAACCGTATTTTCAGGTATGTTCATCACTTTAGCTATTTCACTTATAGGGAGATCCTGAAAGTAAAAAAGAATAATTGCGTTTTTATGTTTTTCATTTAACTTATTAACTGCCTCTAATAAGTCTAGGTTCTCCTCACTTTTTTCCCTTTTATCTGTTGTAAGCTCGACGAAATTGTTCAAAGGTAATTCTTTCTTACTCTTTTTTAATACATCATACGCACAGTTTATAAGTATTTTTGTTAGCCAAGTTAAAAAGAACTTTTCATTTTTTAATTGACCAATTGATAAAAAAGCTTTGTAAGATGTCTCTTGGACAGCATCCAGAGCATCTTCATGATTCCGAACGTATAAGTAAGCAGTACGGTACAATTGATCACCGTGTAAAATAAGAAGTTCCTCCAGACATTCCTTGTTTCCTTTTATCGCCTTTTTAATAAGTTTAAGTTCATTCATCAATTTGACCTCCTTTCCGCTTATTAGAGTGTAAATATTATAAAAAAGTTTCAACTTTTTCTATGAAAAAACAATGGTTCTGAACATAAAAAAAGAGCGTCTTATGACAGCGCTTCTAATATAGCATCTATATCAATGTCATTTGTAGTTTAAGAAAACTCTTCTTCGAGTAACTTGCGTCGTTAGCACAAGAAGCGAACGCTCTTATTAAACAATCGCACCCGTTAGTCATTCATGTAGCCCAAGACCAGCGCACACCACAGAGAATGAAAATATACGAATTTGTCTATACTGATTTTTAATCCAGTCAACCGAAGCCATAGATTTTTTTCATTTCTCGCTCATTTCTTTTTTTTAATGAATGAGATGGGTCTTATTTGGTATGGGTTTTCATCTAATAATTTCATAAGTTTTTTCATGGTAGTTGAATAGTTGATTAGCCATTAGAAAACCCCGATAATTCCAATAACTGTTAGTCCAATAAAAACAATAACTCCCAGGGCAACTGCATATAGAATAAATCTCTTTACCCCTCTATCTATTTTACTTTTATCACTCATTCGATATTCCCCCTTAAAACTTTGTTAAACAATTGTGTTTTTATGATAAAAAAGGAGTATTAGTACAAACTCCTTATTCAACTCTTGCACCCGTTAATGCAATAAATAATATGTTCTTATTTACCTTCCAGAGTGATTGCAACTATTTCTGGTCGGTTATTTATCCTAAGTGGGATTGGATTATTACCTAAGCCGCTACTTACAACCATTATTGAGTTTTCCTTATGAAATAAACCACCATCATATTTTGGGAAAAATCCCTCCGTTGAAACAATACCACCGATAAAAGGTAGATGTATCATTCCCCCGTGAGTATCACCAGAAAAGACTAAATCTGCTCCCCAATCAGTATATTCATCAAAATAAAAAGGTCTATGCGAAATTAAAATATTTACTTCGTTTTCACTAGTTTCGCCTAAACGTTCCTCAATTTGAATTTCTCCTGACAGATGCTCTTTTAATCCATACAAGTTAATCTTTGCATCCTGTCGTGTAACTGCTGTTTGCTCATCATTTAAAACTGTAACACCAAGATTGCTTAATTTCTTTTCGTATGCTTCTTTTGTTCCTTCCTTCTGATATTTATTTCTATCTTCGTAATACAAACCTTCTTCGTGTTCACCTGTCACATAATAAATCGGATAGTTATTATATAGATTTTCAAGTAACTTTATTAGAACTTCTCCGTTATTTGGTATGTCGTGAGAGTTATTTAACATATCACCAGTTATAACAATTATATCTGGCTCAATTTTATTGATTTTGTTAACCAACCTTTTGTTTCCTTCTCCAAATTCTTTATTGTGCAAATCCGATAACTGCACGATTTTAAAACCAACAAATTCCTCTGGCAAATCGTCTAAATGAACCGTTTCATTCGAAACTGAAATCCAATTAAGTTGTAAAAAGTAATAAACTACTAAAAAGACTAAGATTGCTAAAGTGATTACTAATTTTTTTCTCCGTCTTTTAACCATTATTTCCTCCCTGTAAAAGCCAATAACTTACTTTAACTATTCTGCGTCGTTACTACAATAAGAACAAGGGGCTTTCGTACAAAATCCTGGTTCAACTCTTGCACCCGTTAGCACAATAACTGATAAGGCTTTATTTATTGTATAGTTCGATTACCTTATCAACTACTAATTCAGCCGTATTCTCGACTGGAGGCATCCATAAACTTGTAATGGGTCCATAAACAACTGGATTAAGTTCCACTTCATATCCTCCATATGGGTATGCTTCCTTTGTAGGCAAATAACCTAGATAACCATTTGTATATCCTCCAAAAAAAGCAAGTTTATTATTTAGCCTTTCTTGAATATTAAGAGCTATTTCTGAAAAAGGTTCCATTGGTATTCCTGAAAATGAACCTTCGTTAATTTGGAATAGTTGGACTTCCAAATCAATAGTTAATTGTTTTTTCTGCTGTTTGTGCTTTTTTAAAATTTCCGTAAGCCATTTGTTTGTATTAACTCCCCATTGTTTTTCGGCTGATGATGCCATTCTTTTTATTTCAACGGGTTCGGGTATCTCCTTTAAATTCATTGGTATTTTAGCAGAATAAATTTTCAGCTTTGAAATAGACTCGAAGTCAATTGTGGGCATCATAGTTAGAACATTACCACTTAACGCGTAAGCCATTTGTCTTATAGCTTCCATTGAACCACGATATTTTGCATTAACGTTTCCAGTAGCACCCTGTACAATTATCACAGGACATTTAAGTATTTGTTCGAGTATTTCTCTTGTTAGCCCTGGATAATCTGCTGATAAGATGTCACTATCTGACTTTAAGACATTAGGATGGGCAGTACAAAAAACAATTGCACCTGTTAACTTTTGTGTGGTTTGATTTCTAATTGCCAAAATTCCTATTCGCTTGTCAACGTTACCATTTTCATTTATTCCCATCTTTACCATTCCGTCAGGGGTTACTTCTCGTCGATTCACTCCAATATCTCCTGTTGTAACATTCCATCCAACCTCAGAAGGTCGCAAATTTTCATTTGCTTTAACCGTAGCTATTACAACATTTTTTAGTAATGTTGTTTTATAAGCCTTTACTACATCACTAGTGCTAACAGTTGCAGGTCCTGAATGGGTATGAGTATAAACAACAGTAATGTTTTCAAATGGAATACTTAATTCAATTGCTATTTGTTCACGTATTATTGATGTATCTTCTATGAGCATTCCTATATTATCTACACTAATAAATACTGTCTTAGTTTTGTTGCTTTCAAACACAAACGCGGTTGCATAAATTCGTTCATCAACATTTGTAATCCCTGATGGTCTATGGTATCCAATGAATTCAATACCTAATGGTGGTGTAATATCTACCGTGTAAACTCCAGCTTTACTCATATAAATCTCTCCATGTATCTATTGTTTGTTCAACTATCCGTCAGCAATAGGTAAGCATTTGAACTTATCTCCAGCTTTTCCCCTGCTCCACAAGGAGCATGCTAGTTTCCCAGCACTCCGCGTTCCACCTAATAAAATATAGTAGATTATAAGTTCCTAGTTACTCATAGAAATTGGGATTATAAAATTCGTTCCATTCCGCATT
>JBDNGJ010000239.1:0-1675 GCA_041689365.1 Virgibacillus sp. | reverse complement strand
GGCGAATTGAGGTCTGGCCTGATAACCTCCACCGGAAGTGATAATATTTAATGTTTTGTAAGCTGGGTCAGTCAAACTTCTGTAATTACTATCAAAAGTTGTGGTAGTGGAAACATTTTTCGTAACGTCTCGTCCTAATTCTTTTGTGTAACCTCTTGCTTTATCTGTAAGAACATCAATATTCCCTTTGGCGATATTCAGCTTATCAATTTGATTATCTAATTCACTGTTTTGATCCTGGTATTGTTGTCTACTTATTTTCCCTTTGGACAACTTGTCGCTTAGTTGTTCCTTTTGCGTTTCCAATTTACCGATCTGTTTATCAAGGAATCCTAGGGTCCTTCCTTCTTCAACAACTTGTTTCGCTTTCTCACCAGTTATACCTGCAGCAATTAAATACTGTTCTTGTAATCGCTGTGTAGCTATATCCATTTTCTTTAATTCTTCGTCCTGTTTTTCCAGTGTTTCTTTTTTCTCAGTGTTTTGCTTTCTATACGTGTTTAATATTTTCAGCATTTCTTCTTTACTCAATCCAGTAATATTAAGCAATGCCTCGTTAATTTCTTTTTGTCTTTGTAATTTCTCAACCGACTTACCGTGTCCAATATTTAATTTGATTTGGGCGTCTAACTCTTCAACTTTTTGCTCATACTGTTTACGTTTACTGGATAGCAATTCCTCGTCATAGCCAATAAACATTTGGTATATTTCATCTTCAGCTTTACGTGTTATTTGTAAGTCTTTTTTGATTTTCTTGCGTTTTTCAAGGAGTCCATTTTGTTTTTCCAATTGTTTATAATATTGATCTTCAATCTCACGAGTAGTCATTTTCTGTAACTCTTTGTTGTACTCACGCATTTCACTCGTAGTTCCTGCAACCTTGTTTCCTTGTTTCGTTATTTCGGTAGTGGCGTTCGGCATGGTCTCAACCAAATCTTTATTCAAACCAACCATTCTATCAAACTGGTCATTCGATAAATTTGATTTTTCCCGTAGATTTTCCATCTGCTTTTTTATTTCTTTTATTGTATCTGGGTTAGAAGTTTCATCTAATTTATCTTGCAGATCCACATACCGTTTAAATTCATCAGTAGTTAATTGTGATTGATTGCGTAATTTGTCATAGCTATCAATCATATCATTGTTCTTTTTCACTTGATTCTGCATGGCATCAGCTTGCTTATAGGATACCTCGTTAAACTTTTGACTTTCTTTTATTAACGTACCTACTACCACACTTAAACCAGCCACACCTGCAATCGCTAAACCGACAGGACCGCCACGACCAAGCAAACTAATCGCTTTAAGTGCTCCACCAATTGAGGTAGTCAGTCCACCCATTACAACAGATGCTGGACCGACAGCTGCAGCAAAGGCTAACATTTTTAATATGGTTTGTTGCTCTTCCTCATTCATATCAGCAAAGGCTTGTGCACCGGATTCTATCTTTTCAATTAGTGGTTCGGCTGCATCTATAGTATCCATAACTGCAGGTACCAATGCTTCACCGAGTGATATCCCGACATCTTTAATTCGATTCCACATTATTTTTAATTGTGATTCTGTTGTGGCGTAACGTTTTTCAGCTTCTTCGGTTAAGGCAATGTTTTCTTCCCATGCTTTAGAACCGATGTTTAACGCATCTGAAAATACATCAGTGGCACCTGCTGCTCTT
>JBDNGJ010000238.1:0-3013 GCA_041689365.1 Virgibacillus sp. | reverse complement strand
TAGTTTAGTGGTATAAAATCTTTTTTTAAAGTTCTTGTGAGCAAAACCAAGCGTAGGAAATACACGGAGACTCCTGTGGGAGCTGAGGCCTAGATGAGACTACGCAGCGACGTAGGAGCAAGGAGGCTCATCAGCCGCCCTAGGTGCGCGAAGTGTATTTCCGAAGCGGTGTCATAGCACTCAGCATGTTAGTTCGCAGTTTTTATCAACTTCGATGGTTAAAGAGTAACAAAATAACGAAAAGAGCCACTTTTTTAAAGGATGCCACTTTTTTATACTGAGAAACGATTGTAGTTGTGAAAGCGATGAGCTGGTTAGTGTGTAATTTCTGTCTATAAAGCAATGAAAGACTTTTATTCAGTCTTCCCAGTAATAATTCAGTTCTTAGCTAGTCACCTAAACGTTTAATCAGTTTCCATTGAGGTTAATCAGTTTTAATTCGTGTTTATTCAGTATTCAACAGGAATCATTCAGTTTTCATAAGTTTTATATGCCAAATTGAAATGCATGCAAAGTCAATAATCCCTTGTCCAAACAAAATGGGCATTGAATTGCTTTTTCAATTCAATGCCCAATTCACTTTATTATTATTTGTATTTCCAAAAATGGAAGGCTTAATTAAATGTTATTCACTGCTTGCTGTATATATTAGAACAAACCTGATAAGTTCAGCAAGAGCTACCATTGCAGCTGCTACATATGTTAAGGCTGCTGCATTTAGCACTTTTTTCGTTTCACGTTCTTCATTATTCCTTATAACACCGGTTGAAACCAATTGCGCCATTGCCCTATTTGATGCATCAAATTCAACTGGCAGTGTAACTAATTGAAATAACACCGCAGCTGACATGAAAATTATTCCGAATAAAAGCATGTTAGGCATTGTGAAAATGATACCAGCAAATATCAGAAAGAATGACATTTTAGACCCCATACTTGCTGCAGGAACCAATGCATGCCTAAACCGGAGGAATGCATAATCCTGGGCGTCTTGTATCGCATGACCTACTTCGTGAGCAGCTATTGCTGATGATGCCATCGATTGACCATAATATATATCCTTTGAAAGTCTTAATACTTTTTTTCGAGGATCGTAATGATCGGATAAAACACCTTTTGTTACCTCTATATACACATCAAATATACCATTGTCATTTAGAATTTTTCGTGCAACTTCGGCACCAGTCATTTGTGATGAAATCGCTTTTTTGGAATATTTTTTGTACGTTTTTTTAACCTTTGATTGAGCCCAAATTGGTATTATCATTAACAATGCTATATATACTATATATCCACCAAGGCCACCTAGCATGTTCATTCCTCCATCATTAAAGTATATAGTTCCTTATGGTCAATAATAGTCAAAAATCGATACATAGTCAACTGTTTGAATCTCTATCACTTTGTTTCTTTTTCTCACCTTTATATTTTCTCCAACTTACATAAGTTAATGTAACTGCTATACACCCACCAACAATTGCCACCATCCAATAGAAGGGAATCATATCTGCCTTATTATTGGATGACATAATGTATGGATTATTAATAGGAATTAGCTGCTTTGCATAACTAATTGTTTTAGTCAGTTGAAAGTAAATGTAAACCCCTATGACCGTTGAAAGTATAAATTTATCTAAAGGACTATGCTTCATAGAGTTCACCTCACATAACATCTTCTCCCATTAATGTATGTGTGGCTATAGTTTAATATAACAGGTTACGATAACGAATTTTCGGGTTTGATGGTTAACTTATATGCTATCATAATCGACAAAATACTTAACCAGAAAGTAAAATACCCTATTTCGTCCATATACATTGTTATGGAGGAATACATTGGCATCATGTCAAATACATAGTCAATCACATCATTATGCAATGTCCATATGGCAGCAAACATTATATGACGAACTTTAATAGCGTAAAACGGGGCGTATAATAAACCTTGAATTGCCATTCCTCCATGTGACGCCATCAACATATATCCTTGCCAGCTTAACGAACCGTCAACGTAGAGCGTGAATAAGTTCATTGCAACTGCCCATATACCGTATTTAAATAGCGTGATAATTGCCAGAGCTTCGATGTAAGGTGTATTTTTATTGAATAAAAAAAATAGTAAAAAGACAGTAAAAAATAAACTTGCCGTTGGGCTGTCTGGAACAAATACTAAAAAAATATCTGGTGTTATGGAAAGCTGTGAACGATACCAATAATAGCCGTAAATAGTACCAAGTAAGTTTACGATGAATAAACCTAATAAAAAATGCTTATCCAAAAGTATGTATTTTAACATATAATGATTCCCTTCTTTGCATGATCCAATCCTATTTACATTAAAAAAACACCTTCACCAGCTATTTGGCAAAGGTGTCCTTAAATTATTTTGCTTGTTTATTTACAGAAACAATAAAATCAACTAATTTCTCCAACTCTTTATCGGAGCCTGTGAACTGATCTGCCGGCATTGACCCTACACCTTCACGAGCAATTGTTGCGATTTCTTCAGCGGAACGATCAATACCTATTAAAGGTGGTGCTGCTGCTCCACCAGTTAAATCACCGCCATGACAGGTCATACAATTGTTTTCGTAAATTGCATAGCCAGGATCTTGTTTATCAATTTCCACTTCAGATGGTGGTATTGGTTTATTCGCTTCAGCCCGCTGCGCCCAATCAACATGTGAGGCTGATTCATATGTTAGCCATATGACAGAAGCTAATCCCAACAACATCATTCCAACAGCAATCGGGCGTTGGTGTGGTCGTCTGCCAGGCCCTTTATCCAAGAACGGTGCCAATAACAGTCCACCAAATGCTAGTCCAGGAATTACCAGAATACCTAGCAGAATAAATGGTCCACTAGCAAATTCGTATTTTAAAAGTTCATATAAGAATAGAAAGTACCAGTCTGGCAAAGGTATATAACCTGCATTTGTTGGATCAGCCATTCCCTCAAGCGGGGATGGATGTGCAAGTGTTAAGCACATAAAGCCAACTAAAAATACAGAAC
>JBDNGJ010000237.1:0-9724 GCA_041689365.1 Virgibacillus sp. | reverse complement strand
TCACTACTATAAACGTTGACGTTACGTTAATGTAAAGGAGTAATTATAAAAATATTGTTGTCACTAAATAATCGAACCTCAAACCCAAAAAAGTGCCATAAATTATTTATAAATTTATGACACCTAATTGGATCGGGATTCGATTATAGGGTGAATAGATCTTTATTTATTTCGGTCATCTGAAGTCATTAGTGTGACGACAATCAGTACAATTACAGCTACCGGAAGTGCTACGATAACACTATTTAGTTCAAACGGCTTTCCAAGCAGAATTTCCCAGGTTAATGTCGTTACGACACCAGCAACCATCGAGGATATACCACCCGCCATATTGACCCGCTTCCAGAAGAAAACGGCGAGTAATGCTGGGGTAAGACCCGCTCCGTAAACTGTATATGCGTACATTTGTACTTCAAGGACTGTCGGGAAGAATCTGATCAAAATATACGACAACACACCCAACAGAATGATGAAAAATTTTGTCATTCCTAATAATTGCTTGTCCGTGGCTTCTTTTTTGATATATTTTCCGACGATATCATATGTCACGTTTGTGGCTGCTGATAAAAGATAAGAATTACCTGTGGTTACAATAAATGCTGTTGCAGCTGCCAGCAGGATTCCGCCAATTACCGTCGGCATAACAGTGGTTGTAGCCATTAATGCCATCCCAGGATCGATATTTGGGAACATGGAACTTGATGCAAAAGCAATAAACGAAATTGCTGGAGAAATAAGCAGCATTCCGATCAGCCAGCCAATTTGGGCTCTTTTTGCTGATTTACCACCTGTCGAAGATGCTAGACGCTGGTACATGTTCTGGTCACCTAACAGTAAGAATAAGGACGGTAACAAGAACCCGAGTAATTGGATGTTGTTTAATTCACCTGTTGCAGTTAAGTGTTCAGCCGGAACATTATTTGTTACGCCTTCCCATCCACCTGCTATCACGTAAATCGTTGGCAATGTTATAAACAATGCTGCGATTGCCAGAAATGCACTTAATGCATCGGTTGGTGCGACTGAACGCAGGCCACCGATAGATGCCAGAAATACGATGAGAAATGCACCAATAATGGTACCGACTTCTACGGACATTCCAGTTGTTAAATTCAAAATAAATCCAAGACCTGTCATTTGGTACGAAACGATTCCGACAAAGGCAAGGATAATAATGATACTTGCAATCATTCTGGCAGTTGATCCATATTTCTCTTCCAGAATTCCCGATACAGTATATTTACCGAACTCTCGAATTTTTGGGGCAATTAAATAAAGTATTCCAATACCTACAAGGGTAGGAATCATCATCAATAGAGCTGGGATAATTCCATAGGTGAATGCCATTGATGTTTCTCCACCAGAGATACTCCCACTGCCTGTCCAGGTGGCGAGCAATGTACCTGTTAAGACTATCGTTCCCAGCCCTTTTCCTGCTAAAATAAAATCTTCACTGTTGGATATTTTTCGTGAATAGTAAATACCCATTATAATCATGATAACTCCATAAGCACCTACAAACCAAAGCAGAGTAGGATTATGTTCAATACCCATATGTTACGCTCCTTTTTCTAAGTTGTTTTCACTTATATTGCTGTTATTTAGGCTAACATATACAGTTCAAATTTCTATGGATAGAAAGAACTAATTGAAATGTTATAATGGAGATAATTTGATAAAAGAGAGGTTTTAACGATGAACGGACAGCTTCAGAACATAATTGACTATACTCGTGAAAAATCGGGACTAAATGATTATTATTTGAAACGACATCATTTTTTTCGTGAAATAACTAATTTTAATGAGACAGCATACATTTTGAATATGGAATGGTTCCCGAACAATTCTGCACAATCTGATGATGATTATAACCCGCCCGGGACAGCGGTGATTGATATTAATTTCCACACAAAAGCGTTAAAGCGCATTATTTTTGTGGAGGATGTTTCATATGCCGATAGCAGCTTGTATCCAACTTCAGAAAAAGAGAGTGCGATTGAATGGATTGAAGAAGTAACAGATTTAACTTTTGGCAGACAGTTTTTGATTGTTCACGAGGAAGATGACATGTTAAGTTTCGGTGCAGCTGTTGATAATATCCCAGTGGCACCAACTGGAACAATTGAAATTGGGTTTAATGATGAGGAACAGCTAACTCTATTTACAATCGATGGCGATTTTCCAGACGAGGATCAAATACAATGGGAACCATTTGGTCTGACCCCCGATAAGTATGAACCCGTAGCTAACGAGCAATGTAAGTTGATTGAAGTCCCTGATAAGGATCAGGAAAAATGGTTACCAATCTACGGGATGGAAGAGATTTATCTAGTAAATAATGGGGAAAGAACAATCCCATTTGATAAGGACCTAATTTCCTATATACACAAAGACATGATACTGAAATGGGACAAGCCAATTGAAGGAGAATTCACACAGCAAGATATTGATTTATCGATTGAAGTTACGCTCGACCAGGCACTGGAGAATGAGCAACACCCGGACACAATACCGATTACAAATACGGAAGCAGCGACATGTGAGCAAGAGGTGTCACGGTTCTTACAGCTTGAATTTCCAGACGAAAGCGGTGAATGGAAATTAACCGGATTGTATCTTGAGAACGGGTATATTTTCGCTGAGTTAAAACCAACGAAGTTTACGAACCGTGCCTTTGATCGCAAAATAAAACTGATGATTGATCGGGAGAATTATCATGCGGTTCATTATGTTGATAATGATATGCTGCTAGATATGTTCAAGCATTTTAAAGATGCGGATGAACCTGCTGTTTCACAGGAGGAAGCATTCGAAAAACTTCGCGAATATGTAGAAGCAGAACCTGTATATGTATATGATAATGAACAAAAAAGCTATATCATGTGCGGGAAACTTGATTGTCCTTATGGCGTGAACGCTATTACCGGTGAGATTGTTTTATTGGCTGGATTATAGAAGGGAACGGTGTGCTCTGGAGGGGGCACACCGTTTTGTTGTATAATTGAACCTGTGGCTTGCTAATTGTGAACATTTGAGCCGGAAATTTGTGAACTTGAGCCGATTTTGTGACAACTTGAGCCAAACTTGTGTCTACTTGAGCCAGATCTGTGACAACTTAAGCCACCCCACCTTCTCACACCAATCTAAAGATCATCAAACCCATTTAAATCGCTCGTCTTCGTATATTGCCGGGATTTCTGCTCAAAAAAGTCTGTTTTGGTTCCATCAAAGTTATCAACATAAGCACGGATCCATTTCATTGGGTTGTCTGTATGATCAGGATAGAATTCACTCAGTCCCATCATACGCAGCATTTTATTAGCCCGGTATTTAACGTAGCCTGACATTTCATCTAAATCGATTCCTTCAACATCTGCCAGCACGTAACGGGACCACTCTGTTTCCAGTTCAACTGACTCCTTGAACTGCTCATAAACCCATTCAGTAAATGCAGGCGTATTCAAATCCGGATTCTCATCCAAGGTTGCCCGGAATAATTCAGCAATAAATCGTCCATGCTCAAGTTCATCCCTATTGATGTAGCTTATCATTGTTGATGTGCCGACCATTTTATTTTGCCTTGCCAGATTATAAAAGAACGCAAATCCCGAATAGAAAAACATGCCTTCAAGCAATCCCGTATACACCATTGTTTTTAGAATGTTTTCCATCGATGGATTGTCTACAAATGCATTGTATTGCTGCATGAGTTTATCATTTCGTTTAAGCAATATCGAATCATTTCGCCCCAGTTGAAACGCTTCATTTTGTTCATCCAGTGAAACGACAGATGACAGTACATAAGAATAACTCTCATTATGGACAGCTTCCTGCTGGGCTATTACTGCCATAATCGATTGGACAGACGGATCACTGGCATACAAGGAAAAGAGCAGTGCCGTTCTCGTCTGAGGTGCATCGAGTGTCGATAGCAGTCCAATAATTTTCAAATACGCGTCCTGGTCGGTTTTCGCAAGCAACGGAAACTGGCGAACGTCACCGGACATATTGACTTCATCAGCCTGCCAGTAATTTCCGATAAGCCGCTTGTACATTTTATACCAATGCGGATATGCGATATCATTCCAATTCAATATTCCGCTTGCTTCCCCTCCAAATAATGCCGTTGACTTATTAGGGTGTGATGGTTCCAATGTTTTGGCTTTTTTAAGCAAAGATTTTGACATCATGCAACACTCCTTCTACCCATTTTTCTACTGCATGCTCCTGTGAGCCACGCGGTGACTGTTCAATTTTTAATCCAGGCCACCGGCTATGATAAAATGCCGTTAATTTATCCACTGCCCTGCAAAAAATCTTATCCCCGCCAAATTGCGTGTCACCAGTTCCAAATACTGCGATACGCTCAGGTTTATAGCCAACCTCCAGCACAAAATCTTTCACTTCATCCGGCGTACGCCCCATATCCCACGTAAACGTTCCGAGAAAAATATAGTCGTATTCAGATGCATCAATTGGAGGATCAATTCCAATCCGATGCATCTTTGCTGTCATACCATTTGATTGTGCTTGCTCAGCAATAATTTCCGCTACTTCCTTTGTGTTACCACTGTATGATAGATACGCTATTAAACTTCTCAACTCTCACACCACACACATTCTTCGACATCATTGGCTGTTGAACGTACATAATAGGTCGTTTTCAAACCTTCCTTCCATGCCTGCAGGTGTAAATCCAGCATGACTGATGCTTTAATAGTGTGCGGGACATAAAAGTTGAATGAGATACTTTGGTCAATGTGTTTTTGTCTGGCAGCATTCTGTCTGATCGACCAGCGCTGATCAAGAATATAAGCTGATCTTCGGTAAACATCATATGACTGAGAATCTAGTTCTGGTGCAGTGACTGCAATCTTGAAATCCTTTTTTTCCTCATAGTAAAACGGCTGGAAAATTGGATCGATACTTGCAGTGGAACCAGCAATCATGGATGTTGATGAATTTGGTGCAACAGCCATGAGATAGCCATTTCGAATCCCATTATCTGCGACATCACGCTTCAGATTCATCCACTTTTCATCGGAGTAGCCCTTTTCGGTAAAATAACTCCCTTTCTGCCATTTACTACCTTCAAAAGCTGGATAGTTCCCTTTTTCTTTACTAAGTTCCATGCTGTTTTTTATGGTCAGGTAGGCAATATTTTCATATAAGTTATCGGCATAGGATACTGCCTCTTCTGATTCCCAATGGATATGTTCTTTTGCCAGCAGATGGTGCCAGCCGAACGTTCCAAGACCAATAGCACGGTATTTTTGATTCGTCATTTGTGTTTGTTTAATTGGTAATGTGTTGATGTCAATCACGTTATCCAGCATACGAACCTGAATAGTAATAAGCCGCTCAAGCACACCATCAGGAACAGCTTGTCCCAAGTTAATTGAGCTTAAATTACAAACAACATAATCGCCTGCTTTATATTTTTTCACAATCGTATTTTCCGCTTCCACATACTCCTCCAGAAATTCGGTTGATGATTGATTCTGGGTAATCTCCGTGCATAAATTCGAGCAATAAATCATCCCGTTATGTGGATTATTATTTTTCCGGTTTACTTCATCACGGTAGAACATGAATGGTGTTCCCGACTCAAGCTGTGATTTCATAATCCGCTTGATAATATCTATTGCCGGTACGACTTTACTCGATAGCTCCGTCGATTGCACACATTCCAGATACTTTTGACGCCACGTGCCACCGCCTTTTTCCTCATCATAAAAATCTTCCAGCGAATAACCCATAACCTGACGAACCTCATGTGGATCAAATAAGTGCCAATCACCGCGGTTTTCTACCTGTTCCATAAAATAATCCGGCAAGCTGACACCCGTAAAAATATCATGGGCGCGCATCCGATCATCACCATTATTTAATTTCAGGTCGAGGAAAGGTTCAATATCTTTATGCCATACATCCAGATAAATAGCGATCGCGCCTTTTCGTGTTCCCAACTGGTCTACGTTAACCGCAGTATTGTTGAGCTGCTTAATCCATGGAACAACACCACTGGACATATTCTTGTATCCCTTTATTGAGCTTCCACGGCTACGGATTTTCCCCATGTAAACGCCAATTCCACCACCATTTTTGGAAAGCTTAGCAATATCAGTATTACTGTCATAGATAGACTGCAAACTGTCATCTACTGTGTCAATAAAACAGCTGGACAGTTGGCCGTGTGATTTACCTGCATTTGTTAAGGTTGGTGTGGCAACGGTCATATATAAATTACTCAACGCCCAGTATGCTTCTGTGACATAATGACTACGATTTACTTGCGCCTCATCCTGCATTAAGTACATCGCAATGACCATCCATCTTTCCTGCGGTAGTTCATATGTATGCTTGTTATGGTCTGTTGCAAGGTAGCGAGTTGCCAGCGTGTAAAGTCCCAAGTAGTTAAATAATAAGTCCCTCTCTGGCTCAATCACTTCGGCAAAATAATCTATTTCTTCTTGATTATACGTTTTTAACAAATGATCTGAGTAAATACCTTTTTCCGTAAGTGTTGTAATAAGTTCATAGAAGTTCCCGTACCGTAAATTCGACTCGTATCCCCTGTTTTCTGCCGCAGTTTTGTATAATTCCTGTAAATAAATACGGCTTGCAGCATAGGTCCAATCCGGGTTGGCCTCGTCGATATTTTCAAGCGCTATTTTTATTAGGGTTTCCTGGGTAGCGGTCCGATTGGCTTTTTCAAACAGAATTTCTTTGTCTATATTCAATCCTTTTGTTGCATAATTAATCAGTTGTGAAATATGCCCTGTTGCTGTCATTGTCATAAATTTTTCCTCCTTTATTATCCAAAACAAAAACCGTTCACCCAAGGGATGAACGGTTAGAACGACAGAAAATATGTATCTAGCTCTCTCTATCGTTTCACCTTCTCTTACCCCGAGGAATTGAAACTACAAGCTATGGCAGGTCTCCTGGCTCGTGCTTCTGTCTACTAGAGCCCTTCCCATACCGTAGCCGTGAAGCTTTCGGTACAGTGGGTTACTCGTTCGTCCACACTTACAGTTGCGGGGACAGCTCCAGTTTTTCACTGGATTCCCTATTATGACAATGGATGTCACCTTAACTTGTAATACTATATATAGTTGTTTTCTTTCTATTTATACCAATATATTGTATTGAAAGACTATCATAGAATATTACTTCTTGCAATACAGATATAAAAAAATAGTCTTAATGGAGGATTTACGTTTTAATATAATTACTCAACTTCGTATCTATAGAATAAGCTCGAACAGCTATCTTGATAACCTCAGAACATTTTTACTTTTTGCTTTGATGTACACATAAGTCATAACCTGCGAAGTACTTTTTAAAAAGTATGAGTGCTATTATGCCGCTCTGGAAATACACTTCGCTTTCCGTGGGCGGCTGATGAGCCTTCTTGCTCCTACGTCGCTGCGCAGTCTCATCTAGGCCTCAGCTCCCACAGGAGTCTACGTGTATTTCCTCCGCTGGGTTTCGCTCGCTAGAACTTAAAAAAACAAGAATTCATACCATTAAACTAGCAGTTGGAATATGCGAGACCCCTATGGAACAGCGATCCTAAGACCCCACAGTGGGCGTTCTTTGCGAGCGAGGCAGACTAAGTACGCCACTTCCTGTGGCAACGTCTGCACTAGCACATCCTGTACAACGGAGGCTCGTGGCCAGCCACGGAAAGCGAGTATATTCCAACTGCGTGGTTAGAGAACTACACTAAATACTACGAATCGGTTATCTTCAGTCTACTTCTCGGGCACTATATCAACTACGTACCGTTGATCCAAAGTCAACTCAAATAGTGTATCTTCAGCATTTCCTTCAAGGTTCATGCGTTTATTTTACGCTGCGAAAGTTGAATAATTGTGAACTTCGAGCAACCTAATTGTGAACTTTGGCGAAATCATTGTGAATTACGGCGCTTCCAGTGTGTACTACGGCGCTTCGGTGATTTTCTCCTGGTTTTTGTGAACAGTTTCGTTTAAATCACTCGCCTAATTTTTTTTATAAACCTTATTCCGCTCAATCACATGACACCCATTGGCCATAAAAGTTTTTAATATTGGTTGGTTACTTTCACTCGTACCTCCAATATAGCAGGAAGCATTAAATTCATCTTTTAATAGCTGCAGTGCGAGTTTATGAAGGGGCATACTTTTCCCTTTGCCACGTTCGCTTGGAATCAATCCAAAATAAAAAAGCCTTCCTTCATCTCTGGTGCCAGGTTCTACATGTGGGATAACAACGCCGATTGGCCTACCATCCTCATAAGCAACTAAACAGGACTTTTTATAGTCAGGCCCTAACTCTATTTCCAGGCTTTTCATTTGTTCATCAAGTGTTAAGGATGAAGGGGCATTAAGTGAATCGGTCATCGATTCTGCCCATATTTCTCGAAATTCATGTTGCGACATACTATGTAATGACTTAAGTGTTAAATTATGTTCCTGACAAACCTCCTCATCAAGTTTTTTATAAACTGTTACCATTTCATCATGAAACTGAAAATTATTGTCTTGAAGCACTTCATAGACCTCTTCAGTGAATTTACTGTTTACCATAATGTTCACGTTGGGTATTTCCCAGAGCTCAAGGTCATCAATAAAATTAGTTATAAATGCAATCATCTCCTCAGTAGTTAATCCCTTTGTCTCCTCAATCGTTACAAAGTTATCACCTTTCACAATTTTAACTTTTGCATATATATCTAACCTATCCATAGGGCTTTGGTACTTTTGCACTTCATTTTCACTCCTATCCTTTTCTATCTTATTATCTTCTCATTTACAAAAGGGGCTAAGGTTTAATAAGGTGTTTCCAATGCTCAGGAAGCTGGTGTGTTTCTATATGATTATATTCAATTAATTTTGGTGTTCGTGAACTAATAGCAAAGGTTAATTTATCTTTCCCAACTGATATATGAGGACCAACAACTGGTGTCACTTCTAGCATGACCGAAAACCTGAAAGACCGATAGCCATAATCTCTTTCCGCACTGACAACCTTTACCATATAAGGGTAAACAATTGGAGAATCAGTTAATAATTCTGAGTAATAATCCTCAACACCTTTATCAATGTATGGTAAAAGTAACGTAATAAACAAATCATGGTATAATTCTTCCCTTGATTCCTGAGGTGGATCTGGCAAAACCTCGGCGTTATACGATGTTTGTATGGCATATGTTAGTACAAATGTTAGAGGGATAATAAGAAGGTATTTTCTCAAGGAGGCCACTCTCCCTTTGTATTAGTTAGCCAAGCTAATATAGATAAGCCTTAGTTGTACTTATGCAGTAAAAACAGCATTTTTAACTGCCTAAATAAGACGTCACTCGATAAGCAACGTCCACAGCATTTATTTCTTCTTGCTTCGTATTCCAATTACCCGGCCAGCTTCTTTAGGCTTTTCATCTGGAGAATGATTAGCTGCTAAATCTTTAACCTTTGCAAAAATATCATCTGGAAAAGGTGCAGGCCTGCCTGACGTTTGGTCAATTCCCATCAGCATTTGCTCGCTTGTTGCAGCACGTTTTCCATTTTCTCCATACAACTCATAAAAAACATGTGCACGCTTTTCGTCATAATCAAGCATTTGCAGATGCACTTCAAACGCTTCACCCAACTTCATTTCAGCCAGATAACAAACATGATTTTCCATTGTAAAGACCGTATAGTGATTATTTTCGCGAAAGTCATCTGTAATTCCT
>JBDNGJ010000236.1:0-1739 GCA_041689365.1 Virgibacillus sp. | reverse complement strand
GAGAAATAAACCACAAACAAGCACAAAAATATTTAAAAAGAATTATGTTTATCCAGGACAACATGCACAAGGTTAAAAATGACCGCCATAAAGCTGTGTTAGATTGTTTGCTAGAAGGATTGAGTATAACTAAAGTGTCGTATCATATGGGTGTTAGCAGAAAACATGTACATTCGATTAAAGATGATGTTGCGGAGATACTGTTAAAGTGATTACTGGTTAGAGACAGAAAAAGTGAAATAAGGAGGGAATAATTATGAGCGACAAAAATCTCGGTGAAATGAAAGAAAACTTAGAAAAAGAAATTGACGGAATTATATATGATGGACGAAATGAAGGGTTTTATTTTGAGGAAGAGAACGCAAAACACCTACAAGAATTACAAGATACTATGCTTTATATTTTTGAGGAAGAAGAGAGGAATATTGAAGTGCTTGAACAAGTCGTTAGTACCGTTAAATATCATTCTGAAGTCCGATCAAAACTTATTACTAAATTAAAAGACAAATCGCATAATAGTTGGATTTTGGAAACGGAAAGATTACCTGAAAAAAAGGGGCACTATTTAGTTACGTCAGAAATGAATTATTATCATGGTGGAAGTTTGGATAAGAATAAAGATGGAACCACAAAGAGTATAGCAGTTGCATATTACGATGGGACTGACAAAATAGGCGGAAAAAATTATTGGAATAAGTCTCATGTAACAGCGTGGCGGCAATTACCTGATCTTTGTTAGAAAAAACACCTTGGTGCACAGTACGACTAGGCATCATAATAGGTTGCACATCCATTTTATATTAAGTATTGGGTTGAATTATTAGGAGGGCTATTAATGATTACAAGAACGCTATCGCATCAAATAGAAGTCGAAGAACTCAAGAAGTCGAATAAGGTATTAAGCGCATTAACGATTACATTATCTGTCTTGACGATGATTCTATCGGTCATGGTGGTGTGGTTGGTTTTGGGTGGTGCTTTATGATTGAGTTTAACAAGACTAACCTATCGGGGGCATCTTATGAAAACAAACACAGATGAAATGAAAGCAGAGATTGATTTGAATGAGAACGGCATCTATATCGTATCGCAAGGCGAAATAAAAGTTATCGAAGTGCCACATCAGGGTGAGTTGGTATTGAAATTTGTTAAGGGAAAGGCGCAGAAATATGACAAGAGGGAAAGCCATTTACTTTAGAACAAAATTGCGAAGGAGTGAATTTTCTTGGATAAAGATTGTTATGTAGATGTAAAGGGTGATTTAGTAGAGGCTCAATTTATGGGAGTTTATCAGTATTCTAAAGTTGTTGATGCCAGTCCAATGGTTGGCGGTCATCCTGGCGGAGTCATTGCGTACCCAATAGCTTTGATTGGATTATGCGGAAAATTGAAAGAGGTTGACCCGTCAAAAATAACGTTTAAGCGTTAATGCACAATACGAGTAAATTCAAAATTAAATAAGTCCAGATACCGAGAAACGGGATGGATGTAGAACGAGGGCAAACGCTCTTTTTCTGCATCCTTTTTTATTTCAAATTAGGAGGAATTCAATTGGTCATAGCATTTCAAGTTGTTTTACTAATTATTATTTTAGCAGTATGCGGAACGATGATAGGCGAGGAAGATACTAAAAAACAAGAGAATTTAGCGTTTGTACCAGCTATTTCGCTGGCATTATTTTTCGCGAGTTTGGTGTGGCTATGATAATGGTTTATCGGATTAAATTCAAAATAAGCAAG
>JBDNGJ010000235.1:0-27118 GCA_041689365.1 Virgibacillus sp. | reverse complement strand
TTTTGGAAAATTTAATCCCCATTTTATATAGTGAATAACAGGTAAAATGATATGTTACTCTCCACTATAAGGTGAATATTAATGAAAAATTGGGAATTGATTTTTACTTGGTTAAAAAGATGGTAGTTTTTCAGTGGCCTCGACAGCGAGCCTAAGAGACCCCACAGGGAGCGATACTCGCGATCGAGGCAGACTAAGTACGCCACATCCTGTGGCAACGTCTGCACTAGTACTTCCTGTACGTCGAAGGCTCGTGGTCTCGTGGTGAGCCCTAGGTTCGCGAGTATATTCCAACTGCGTGGCCAGAGAACCATACTAAATATTACGAATTGGTTACCTTCAGTCAATGTTGTAATAGATACCAGTAATAATAATCTTTTAGAAATTAGTGATTATAAAAAAAGCTGACTCAATGATAGAGTCAGCTTTACAATTATTACGTTCTGAATCTGTGTAAGAAACTTTGGAGGCGCTCATTAGATGAGTTTTCCAATACATCCATCGGTGGACCTTCTTCAGCAATGACGCCGTTATCAAGAAATAGAATACGATCAGCAATGTCACGAGCAAATTCCATCTCGTGCGTAACCAATACCATTGCCATTTCACCTTCATTAGCTATGTCACGAATAACCTCTAATACTTCACCGACCAGTTCAGGATCCAAAGCAGATGTCACTTCGTCAAAAAGCATTATTTTTGGATGCATAACGAGTGCACGGGCCATTGCAACACGCTGCTTTTGTCCGCCTGACAGCATAGCAGGATAGTCATCCAGCTTTTCGCCCAGACCAACTTTTTCCAACATTTCAATCGAGTCTTTCTTGGCCGATTCTTTATCCTTTTTCTGTACATGAATTGGTGCTGTCATGCAATTTTCTAAAATTGTCATGTGTGGGAAAAGATTAAAGTGCTGGAATACCATCCCGATATCCCCACGAACCTGTCTTAAGTGTTTTTCATTGGCAGGGACGAGGTTACCGTCCTTTTCCATATGCCATAAATTCTTGCCATCGACAATAATACTGCCTGATGTCGGCTGTTCCAATGTCATTAACATACGAATTATTGTCGTTTTACCGGACCCGCTTGGTCCAATTACAGCAACCTTCTCAGCCGGTTTAATATCCAAGTCAATGCCTTTTAATACTTGGACATCGCCAAATGATTTATGCACATCATTATACCTTACAATAGGTTCAGACATATTATCACTGCTCCTTTTCTCTTAAACTGCTTTACTTCCTGTTGGTTCTTTTTTATCAAAACGTTTGTTCATTTTGCGCTCAAGCTTATTAATTAAGATTGCTGAAGGATAGCTTAACACCAGGAATAATATTGCCACGATTGTAAGCGGCTCTAGGTATCTCCAATGTTGTGCACCATAATCATTTGCCATTGCCAGGATACCCAAAACCCCAATTGTTGAAGCTAAAGGAACTTCCTTAAACATGATAATTAAATAGTTACCTAGCATTGGAATGGTTGGGGGTAGAGCTTGTGGCAAAATTATTTTAGTCCACTTTTTACTTGTTCCATAATTTAACGCTCTCGCAGCTTCCCATTGACCATCATCTACTGCGTCAATTCCTGAACGATATACTTCACCAATGTATGTACTGTAGTGAATTCCGAGTCCTAGCACTGCAGATACGAAAGGGTCTAGCGCCATACCGACAACAGGAACCATTGGCCATGCGTAGAAAATAAAGAATAACTGTACTAGTGGTGGTGTGGAGCGTATAAATTCCATTATCCCCAACAGTGGCAGTCTTATTATCTTTATTGGCATACGTCTTATCAATGTCCATATAAATCCGAAGATCAATGCAAATAAATAACACGCAATTGTTAACCCTAATGTTATGCCGAGACCTTCTAATACCACAGGGAAGGCATCAGAGAATGTACTCCAACTCCAATTACTCATTGACTAGCCACCCCTTTCTTAGAAGCGCTTTCCATTTTCTTGGTAAGCCAAATTAATGGAAGAGCAAGAATAAAGTAGAATAATAGAACTAAAAAGTATACTGTTGGTGCTTGGGATAGATTGGAGCTTCGCAGTATATCTCCATAGTATAAAATATCCGTCATACCAATTAAGGATACTAGTGATGTTGATTTCAACATCAGGATGAGGTAGTTACCAAATTCCGGAAGCATCATACGGACTGCTTGAGGGAAAATTATGAGTCTCATGCGTTGAAAGCGTGACATATTTAGAGCAGTTGATGCTTCTGATTGTCCTTTTGCTACAGCCAGTATTGAACTGCGAACAATTTCAGACATGTATGCGCCATAGTTTAGGGAAATAGCAAGTACACCAGCCCAAAAGTTACTTCCCACCTCTATACCGAATAAGATTGGAAATGCATAGTAAAGCCAAAATAATTGTACGATAAGTGATGTTCCGCGGAATACTTCTACATAAAAGCCTGTAAATTTGCGGAGTAAAATATTATTTGAGAGCCGGCAGAACCCTGCAATAAACGCCATTAAATAGCCCAAAACTATTGAGGCAAGCAGTACAGTAACTGTAATCTCTACACCCTTCATCAGAACTGGGAAAATATCGGCTATCGCATTAATGGTAATCACTCCTTCTCTGTAATTTTTGCAAAAGCATAGGGTCTGACTTCCCTAGGTAAGGGAGCCGACCCTATGGAGTCATGTTAATTATTTAAAGAGTAAATCTTAATACTGTTCACCGCTGCAAATGCCTTCTGTTGTAATGTCAGAAGGAACTGAATTATTTTCTGCACTAAAGCCATTTGCTTCTAAGAGTTCCTTAACTGTTCCATCTTCTTTTAGTTTTGCTAATGCTTCATTGTATGCTTTACGTAATGCATCACTATCCTGGTGGAATGCTGCAGCACCGTAACTTGGAATTCCTTCAATGTCTGGTTGCTCAAAGTCACTGACGAATTCAAGTTTGTCATTTCCTGAAGATTCCAGTGCGCGTTTTACTGTCATTTCTGTACCAGTTGTTGCATCAGCACGACCTGAGGCTACAGCTGAGAATGTTCCAGGAATATCTGAAGCACTCTGAATTTGGTCTTCACTTACACCCATTTGCTTAACATATTCATGTTCTGTTGCACCGGCCATAATTGATACGGTTGCACCAGTTTCTGCGATATCTTTGTAACTGTGTAAATCCATTGGGTTACCTTTCTGAACGACAAGCCCTTCCCCATATTGCATTTCTGGCTCACCGAAGTCAGCATTTTTACAGCGATCAGGGTTAATTGCCATACCCGCTGTAATAACGTCAAACTTACCAGCATTTAAGCCGGGAATAAGTTGACTGAAATCTGCCAATTGTGCTTCCATCTCGTCAACACCAAGTTCTGCGAAAACAGCTTGTGCAATATCAACAGCTGCCCCTTTTAATTCCCCATCTTCCTGATACCCGTATGGTGCTTCGTTAGCAAATCCGATTGTTACTTTGCCTTCCTCCTGAAGTTTTGTTAGCAAGTTGCTTTCACCTTCAGTTTCGGTCTCGCCTGTACTTTCTTCTTCGCCGCCGTTACCACTTGTGTCATCAGAACCGCTTGTATCATCGGATCCGCAAGCAGCCAGCAACATAATTGAAATAAAGAAGATAGAAGCTAATAATAGTTTTTTCATCTCTTTTAATGACCTCCCTTTGTATTTAAAAAATAATAAGTAAGTAAAGTAAAAAACGCATTTTTAGGAAAATGCTAAGTCAATTTCTCTTTATGCATATGACTTTTTTACTAGAAATAGAACGGTAATTGACTATGAAAATAAATTGAAAAGCTGGGGAATTTCTTTTCAAATAGTGATACTATAATATTATAGGGTATTGTCCAATGGTTCAAACTTTATATTTTCTGATAATTTGGAATAAGCCTTCATATGGCATTGTTTAATACATGAAGCTCGTATATACCAAAATATGCTTTTATATAGAGGATATTCCTCTTATATACTCGATATTTGCTATATTTTCAGAAAATTACCGGTTTATTTAAGGATAGACAAAAAGGTGGAAAACAAGATACGATTAAGGGTAATAATATTGTGATGGAGGGGATAAGATGCATATTGTAGTGTTAGGTGCCGGTGCATTAGGGGGTTACTTTGGCTCTCGGTGGGAAGAAGCTGGAGCGGATGTAACCTATCTGGTAAGGGGAAAAAGAGGTAAGCAGCTTGAGGAGCAGGGACTGAAGGTTAATAGTACACAGGGGAACTATGTAACTCGTAGTCCACGTGTCGTTACGGAAGTGCATGACATTGAAAATCCGGATTTGGTATTTGTCAGTGTGAAAGGTTATCATCTGGCGGGAACTCTGGAAAGCTTAAAAGTACTGTCAGATAAGGGAGCTTTTATTCTACCTGTTTTAAATGGAATAGAACATATTAATGTATTGCAGGATTACCTTGGTGAGGAGTCGGTTATTGGTGGACTTTCTTTTATTGTTGCTACACTGAATGATGATGGACATGTAGAGCACTCAAGTGATTTTCACAAGCTGGTCTTTGGGCCACTGAATTCTAAGCAATCGGATATTTGCCAGGAATTTTGGGATTTATCCAGTAAAGCAAAGATAGAGACAATTTACAGTGATTCCATTTTACAAGAACTATGGAAAAAGTATTTATTTATCAATGCCTTATCTGGGATTACCACAGCAACAGACCTGCCTATTGGACCAGTTCGCGATAGTGAGGATACGATTAAGATAGCTGAGATGATCTTAAACGAGATGCAGCAGCTGGCAAATAGTTATAATATAGGAATAACAGACGAAGATGTTGCAGGGGCAAAAGGCAATTTACAGAAATTTGGATATGACGCCACATCATCTATGCATCAAGATCGCCGAAAAGGACAGAAGCTTGAATTGGATCATCTGCATGGCGGGGCCCTGCGTCTAGCGGAAGCAAAAGGTCTGAAAATACCATTTACTGAAGCAGTTCACGGCATTATCAAACCATTTGAAGGAGTTTAAGTCCATGTATAAGCTGAGAGAGGTTAAATATGAGGACTATGAAGCTATTAAACTGTTAACCAATAATAAGGAAAATATACATTTACACGAAAACATACCTTATATGGATAAAGATTTTTTTGACCGTATGTTATTAAATGAATCTATTAGATGGTATGCCGTGGAAAAAGATGGGCATATTCGTGCTTTTGTATTATTCCAACTGGATGTTCCCAGCAAGATAATTCATATTAATCGATTTACAATTGATGCAGCATATAAGAATAAGGGTCTTGATGAACATTTATACAGCAAAGTTGAACGCCTGGCTGAACGAAAGTCCTTTTCAAAAATGCAAACAGAGATTTCCACATCTGAGGTTGATGTGTATGACTTTTTCGAAAATAAGGGCTGGGTAAATGCTGTAGATGGAAGTTATGTATTAATAATGAAGAAGTAGAAGGTGTATTCTTATGATGGTATATATAATTATGGCGATTGCTATAATGTTAGCTGTTCTTGCTTTGACCTTAATTGCTATCTCGAAAGGTTATGATTACAAGCATTCGATTGATCCAATGCCCGATAATGAAAATAAGTCAGAGGATGAAAAAGGCCACACGGGCTAGTGTGGCCTTTTTGGCAGTTAAGAAACCAACATGGCTGCCGAATCGCGGCCACACCATCTATCATGAAAATGATTTGTAATCGAATTAGAGAGGTGATTTCATATAGCAGATTTGAGGTTTTGCGGACACCAGGAACCTTATTAGGCAGAAATTCACATAAATGGTGGTGTTTGCGGACACCAAGAACCTTATTTAGCATAAATGCCCTTTATTTACCATGATATTTGTAAAATAAGGGCTTCTGTGACCGGGTAACTTTGAAAAGACCACTGTTTCAAAGAAATAGCTTCTCCTGTGTCCGCCATCTATTGTGAAAATGAATTTTTGTAGAGAAGTATTTTCATACAAGAGTGTAAATACTTTCTTACTACAATGGCTTTCACCATAAGGCTTGGCGATATGCCAAGTTTTCAAATATCCAATGGATTTAATTTTGACTCAATTTCTTCACGACGCTTTTCAAAGAATGGTGGTAGTGCTAATGATTCTCCAAGGTGATCCATATCTTCATCAGTAGTAAAACCGGGTCCGTCCGTTGCTAACTCAAATAAAATACCGTTTGGTTCTCTGAAGTAAAGTGATTTGAAATAAAAGCGATCCACTAAGCCAGAGTTAGGTACGCGTGCAGACTGTAGACGATCTTTCCATTGTGCTAATTCATCCTCATTATCTACACGAAATGCTATGTGATGAACACTTCCCCGTCCAGGTCTTTCTTTAGGGAGGTCGTTACGCACTTCCAGATGTACTTCGGCACCTGTCCCGCCTTCACCAGTTGAGAAAACAAGTATGTCCTCATTTTCATTTATCGGTGACGGATAGGTTCCAGTTTGTTTAAAGGTTAATATTTCTGTTAGTACACTAACAGTAGGTGCTGGGTCCTGGACGGTTAGTTTTGCAGGTCCTAGTCCAATAATACCTTTATCAGCAGGAACGCTGCTATCGCCCCATACTCTACCACCTTTTACACCACGGTTTGTTTCATCAGAGATAAGCGTCAATCGTTGTCCTTCTGGATCACGGAAATTAATAACATTCCGTTCCCCTTGTCTGGTAATCCCGTCATGGTCAACATTGTAATCGCTCAACCGTTTTTGCCAGAATTCCAATGCGCTGTCGCTTGGAATGCGCAGTGACGTTCCAGAAATGCTGCCTTTCCCTTGATATGTTGTGCCCGCATTGGGTATTTCAAAAAAGGTAAGGTCGGTGCCAGGATTACCTGCTTCGTCTGCATAAAATAAATGATAGACGGACGGATCATCCTGGTTAATAGTCTTTTTAACCAGTCTCATTCCCAGAATCTCTGTGTAAAAATGATGATTTTCTTTTGCTTTTGCTGTTATGGCCGATACATGGTGAATACCTTTTAATTCCATCAAAGTCACTCCTTGTAAACCGATATTTATTTTGAATTCAAGATAATTATAGTATAACGGGAACTCTGTTCATGTGTCTAGTTTATTGCTCCTTTGTCCTTTTGTTCGTGTGATGGGCGAAGACCTTTTTTCAGTTGACGGATACTTAATCTAAAATCCATTTGCAGGTGTGGATAATCTTTAAACTTGCTCCAATCACCGCCCCATTCAAATCCTAATTGCTTAGCAATATCAGCGACTTCGAACCAGTCTGCTTTACCATTGTTATTTCCGTCATAATTTATGTCCCAGATAATTTCGCCATCATTATTCCGTAATGCAAAATCAACAGCAAGGCCATAATTATGGTATGATTCGCCCTCCTTCGCATACGTGACGACACTTTCATCAGATGAGCGACCCTGTTCATAAAGTTCATTCTGGCGTTTAATGGATCTTACTTTCTCCGTGATGATAACATTTATATCCTGCTGGGCAGACTTTTTAAGAAGTTGACGGGTTTTTGCCGCAACAACGGGATCCAGCTCTTCGGGAGGAGGTGTGTCTTCGCCGGTTTCTGTGTATCTGCTGTTTCTTTGTTCATTATATATAATGATAAGTATCGTTATAAATAAAATAATGAGTATCCATGTTGTTATATCTTTGCGATAGCGTTTCAATTTGTCAGTCTCCTCAAAAGAAATAATACTTATTGGCAATTATAACATTTAAGGGAAGACACCAGCTGTCGTCAGTATTCAGGATAGCTATCTTGCAGTGTTGAAATTATCCCTTTAAAATAAGACGAAAGGAGGGATGCAATGTATGTGCTTCTAGTTGGCTTGATTGGTTATCTAATCGGATGTGTTCATGGTTCACAGGTAGTTAGTAAATATAAAAAAGTGGACATCAAGAATAAAGGGGTAAAGAATTCCGGTGCCTCCAACACAACAATACTCCTGGGCTGGAAATATGGGATTTTAGTGGCACTTATTGATGTATTTAAAGCTACGCTATCGATATTATTAGTCTTATATATTTTAAACGACCAGGGAATTACTGGGGAAACACAAACTTTACTTGTGTATATTAATGCGTTATTTATCATTTTAGGTCATAATTATCCGGTCACAATGAAGTTCAGTGGTGGGAAAGGAACAGCCTCGTTGGTTGGGGTGTTGCTGGCAATTGACTGGAAGGTGGCTGTTATTGGTATAGGCATATTATTTTTATTTACGCTGACCACAGATTATTTAGTAGTTGGAGTTCTGTTTATGTATTTGTCATTTTTGGTGACGACGTATTTTTTCTTTGGAATCGAACCAGCCATGGTAGTTGTGCTATTATCTATTATAAGTATTATGAAACATATGGAGAATTATAAGCGTATATTAAATAAAGAAGAAACAAAATTATCAAGTATGTATAAAAAAGAATCATAGACGGAGGAATTAGATGCTCGATATTATAATGTGGGTTGTTATTGTAGCTTTATTCATCTTAAGTTTTGCAGGAATTATATTTCCAATCATTCCATCTCCCTTAGTCTTGTGGGTTGGTTTCCTACTATATCATTTTGTGATAAATGCTGGGGAATTAACTGTAACGTTTTGGATAGCGATGGTTATTTTAACGGTATTATTAATTGTATCGGATATTGTCGCAAATAGTTATTTTGTTAAAAAATTCGGAGGTAGCAAATGGGGAGAGCGTGGTGCAGCAGTCGCTGTTATTGTTGGTTCGTTTATTATTCCTCCATTCGGTATACTGATTGTACCATTTATAGTTGTTCTGGTGATTGAAATGGTACAGAAAAAATCATCACAGGAAGCACTTTATGCATCAATCGGCTCGTTAATCGGATTTCTTGGAGGAGCGGTAGCGAAAGTAGTCATTCAAGTTATCATGATCATTTGGTTCATAGTCGTTGTCGTAATCTAATTGCAGAAGGGATTTTTTAATAATGAGCAAACCATCACGAGTTATTACAATCGCAGGTTCTGCAGCTGGAGGAAGTGCTGGAATTCAGGCGGACTTGAAGACCTTCCAGGAACTGGATGTATATGGGATGAGTGTCGTCACAGCGATTGTTGCCAGGCATCCTGAAACAAATAAGAATGTGCATCCGCAATCACTTGAGGCGATTGAAGCCCAATTTGCAACAGCAGTTAAGCAAGTTGGCCTGGATGCAATAAAGACCGGGATGTTATTTTCAAATGAGGTAATAGATACCGTTGCTGGACTTATCGATGGAGCAAACATAAAAACGTTGGTGATTGATCCGGTAATGGTCGGAAAGCTTGATTCAAAACTGCTCGAAGACGATGCAATCGATTCATTAAAGACAAGGTTATTACCTAATGCCACAGTTATTACGCCAAACATGCCGGAAGCTTCTTACCTATTGGATGGACGTAAGATTAACGATGTTGCAGATTTAAAACAGGCTGCCATCGATTTGCATGAACTGGGTCCGCGATATGTATTGGTTAAAGGCGGAAGGTTGAAAGGTCCAGCGGTTGATGTACTGTACAACGGTGAAACACTTACGACCTTTGAGGCTCCACGAATCGATACCGTAAACACAAGTGGGGCAGGGTGTACATACTCTGCAGCAATTACTGCGTTTATTGCCAACGGATATTCAGTAGTAGAGGCAGTTCGTTTTGCAAAAAGTTTTGTAACAACTGCCATAGAATATGGATTTTCATATACAGAAATGGTTGGCCCTACTTATCATGCAGCACCTCGTACACATGGTGAAGCACACGAAATTAAAGTGAATTGATTTTAGCAGGAGGAAATGCCAGGGAAACTCCCCCTGGCATTACCGGTTGATAAATCATATTTCCGGTTGATAAAGCGCATTACCGGTTGATAAAGCCCATTTCCGGTTGATAAATCACATTCTCGGTTGATATCCCGCATTCTCAGTTGATAAAGCGCATTTCCAGTTGATAAAGCCCATTTCCGGTTGATAAAGCCCATTTTAGGTTGATAAATCATATTTCCGGTTGATAAATCACATTCTCGGTTGATATCCCGCATTCTCAGTTGATAAACCGCATTTCCAGTTGATAAATCACATTTCCGGTTGATAAATCCTATTTCATGCTTATGCACTTGTTTCTTTTAGTGTAAAATAATCGAGGAAACTGCCATCCATGGGGGAGTTCACATGCGGAATTTTTTCAAGAATAATCCATACGAAGGTTTTAATATCAGGAATGCCAACAAAAGTGACTCGGAAACAGTTATCCGAATTTTGCGTGACGCGGCAAGCTGGCTGATTGAGAAGGATATTTATCAATGGGAGTATTACCTGAGTGATGAAGCAGCCAGGGAGATAAGGCAGGGCATTAAAGCCGGAACAACTTTCCTTGTTGAGGATAGCGAAGGTCTTGAAGTTGCGGTGTTTAATCTTTCGCCAAACCAAATTGAACTGGATATCAGTATATGGGGTGAAAGAGGAGAACAAGCTTACTATCTCCATCGATTGGCTGTAAAGGAGAATTATTATGGTAGGCAGATTGGTAAAAAGATATTAGCGTGGATTACGGATAATATTGACCAACGTCATGGGATTTTGCGATTGGATTGTGTTGCCAACAACCCAAAATTGAATCAGTTTTATCTTGATGCAGGATTTTCATTTGCTGGTCATGCTGAAGCAATGGGAATTACGTTTTCAAAATATGAAAAGCCCTGTAATGGTAAGGCTTGACTTTACCTTAACATCCCTATATATTTGAAAATATAATAGAAGAAACGTTGATAAGGATTAGTACAATTTGAAATGTCTTTCACAGAGAGGAAATGGTTGCTGGAAATTTCCAAAGGGACAAATTGGAACCTGCCTTTGAGTTCGCTATTCATACGGCTTGTGCTGTAGAATACGCGCGGTTCATGACCGTTATCATGCCAAGTGTGCAAGATTTTATATCTTGTGAACAAGGGTGGTACCACCAAACCTCGGTCCCTTTTACAGGACGGAGGATTTTTGTATACAAAAATTAAAAGAAAAGGGTGTTTAATTTGGGTAAAAATAAACAATTTGTTGAAAAAGTTACTGCAATGGAAGAGGATTTTGCACAGTGGTATACCGATGTAGTAAAGCAGGCAGACCTTGTCGATTATGGGACAGTCCGTGGCACAATGATAATTAAACCATATGGGTTTTCGATTTGGGAAAATATCCGCGATGAGCTCGACCGAAAATTTAAGGAAACAGGGCATTCTAATGTTTATTTTCCATTATTTATTCCGGAAAGTTTGCTGCAAAAGGAGAAAGATCATATAGAAGGATTTGCACCGGAAGTAGCGTGGGTTACCCATGGTGGAGATGAAGAACTGAGCGAACGCATCTGTGTACGCCCGACTTCAGAAGTTCTTTTCGGTGAATATTATTCGAAAAATATTCATTCTTATCGTGACTTGCCAATGCTTTATAATCAGTGGAGCAATGTGGTCCGCTGGGAAAAAACAACTCGTCCATTCCTCCGTTCACTCGAATTTTTATGGCAAGAAGGACATACATGTCATGCGACAAGTGAAGATGCACAGGATGAGACAGCTCGAATGCTTGGAATTTATGCGGATATTTGTGAAAACTACTTGGCAATACCAGTGTATCGCGGTAAAAAAACGGAAAAAGAAAAATTCGCTGGAGCTGATTATACATTAACAATTGAAGCTTTGATGCATGATGGCAAGGCACTGCAGTCAGGTACATCACACTATTTTGGAACAGGATTTGCTGAAGCATTTGATATTCGCTATTTGGATAGAGAGGGCAGTCAGCAACCAGTTCATCAGACGTCATGGGGCATGTCTACACGCGTTATGGGTGGATTAATCATGGTCCATGGGGATAATCGCGGATTGGTCGTTCCACCACGGATTGCGCCAACCCAGGCAATGATTGTTCCAATTGCACAGCATAAAGAAGGTGTATTGGATAAGGCTTATGATCTTCGTGATAAATTAAAAGGTGTCGCACGAGTTGGCATTGATTCAAGTGATAAAATGCCAGGCTGGAAATTTAATGAGTATGAAATGAAGGGTATACCTGTTCGAGTTGAAATGGGACCAAAAGATATTGAAAAAGATCAGGTTGTTCTCGTACGACGTGATACTGGTGAAAAAGAATTTGTTTCACTTGATGAAGTGGAAGCACGGTTACCAGTGTTGTTAGAAGAGGTTCAGCAGGGGCTATTTGATAAAGCGTTAAATCACCGTAATGAAAAAACCACCACTGCAACGAATATGGAGGAATTCAAAAAGTCATTAGAAGAAACTTCTGGATTTATCAAGGCAATGTGGTGCGGTGACACAGAATGTGAGGAAAAAATCAAGGATGAAACATCAGCAACATCACGCTGTATCCCATTTGAGCAAGAAAATATTTCTAACTCCTGTGTATGCTGCGGAAAAGAAGCAAAAGAATTAGTATATTGGGCAAAAGCATATTAATGATAAAAATCGAGCGCCGATAGATGCGCTCGATTTTTTTATATCAACCGGAGAATGAAAATATCAACCGGAGAATGAAAATATCAACCGGAGAATGAAAATATCGACCGGAGAAGAAAACTTTTAAAAAGTAGTTGCATTCTTTGTGCAAACTATGTTATAAATATACATAATAATTAATAAATATACAAAAAGGTGAATAAATATGAAGCATTTACTTAGTGAAGAAATAAACAGGGTTGAAGAGCAATTATGGAGTATGAGTGACCATCTTTATTCTAATCCAGAGTTGGGTAACGAGGAATTTAAATCTATGAAGCTGCTTACAGATTTTCTTGAAGAGAATGGGTTTGAATTGGAGACTGGCATTGTGAATCGCCCGACAGCTTTTAAAGCTGTATTTAAGAGCCAGAAACCGGGTCCAACTATTGCATATTTAGCTGAATATGATGCGCTGCCTGGTGTTGGTCATGGGTGTGGACATAATATGATTGGAACAATGGGAGTCGGTGCTGGTGTAATACTTAGTAAACTGATAAATCAAATTGGTGGATCGATAGTAGTTTTAGGCACACCGGCTGAGGAAACAAACGGAGCGAAAGTACCAATGAGTGAGGAAGGTACATTTGCCGACATAGATGCAGCAATGATTTTACACCCTGCTGATCAGTCATATGAGAGTGGTGAGTCACTTGCAATGGACGCTATCCAATTTGACTATTCTGGCAAGTCTTCACATGCTGCAGCTTCACCGGAAAAGGGAATTAATGCATTGGATGCTGTGATTCAACTATTCAATGGTATCAATGCACTTCGTGAACACCTTCCTTCTGATATACGGATTCATGGCATCATATCTGAGGGCGGCCAGGCGGCAAATGTAGTACCAGATAAGGCTGTTGCACAGTTTTATATTCGTGCAAAAGAGCGATCAACGTTAGATGGTGTAGTGGATAAAGTTAAGAATATAGCAAATGGTGCAGAACTCATGACTGGAGCAACGCTAACTATTTCAAATTATGAATTAAGTTATGATGAAATGATTACGAATAATGCACTTTCCCAAGCTTTTAATAAAAATCTGGAAGTAGTAGATTCTCAGAATTTAAACCCGGCAAAACAGGGTTACGGTTCAATCGATATGGGGAACGTGAGTCAGGTTGTTCCAGCGATTCATCCATACATTGGGTTACATGAACCTGAACTAATAGCACATACAAAGGAATTTGCAGACAAAACCAATACCAAAACAGGTCACCAAATTATATCAAATGGAGCATTATCATTAGCACAGACAGGCTATGACATATTAACAGATAAAGAATTATTAAAGGAAATTCAAACAGACTTTTTGCAAAATAAGTAAGTTTTTATGCGCGAAATATATAAGGATAAAATTAAAAATTAAGGGGAGATATCATGAAATATTCATTCAGTAAATTCATTGCTCTATTATTGATCATCAGTATGCTTGCAGCTTGTGGAACCAGTGAAGGAAATGCAGATGCGTCAGCAAGTGATTCAGAAGATAAGAAAGTATTAAAAATGGCTACATCAGCTGACTTTCCACCATTTGAGTCTCGCGATAAGGATGGGAACTTTGAAGGCTTTGACATTGATTTAGCACACTTGATTGCAGACAAATTAGGATATGAACTGGAAATAGAGGATATGAAATTTGATGGGTTAATTGGTGCTTTGCAATCTAGTCGTGTCGATATGGTTATGGCAGGAATGAGTGCAACCGAGAAACGTAAAAAGAATGTCGACTTTTCCACTGAATATAATCATTCAGGTGAGATGTTTATTAGTCTGAAAGATTCAGAGATAAAAGAATTACAGGATTTGAAAGGTAAAACAGTTGGTGTTCAGCTTGGAACCATCCAGGAAGAGGGTGCAGAAAAGCTTAGTAAGGAATACGGATTTAATGTTAAAAAGGTGGATAATTCAAGCATTCTAATTCAGGAGTTAAAATCAAACCGGGTTGATGTTGCCTATATGGATAAGACAGTGGCAGTGGGCTATATAGAGGAGCAAGGATTTTCAGGATTTGATGATCCTACATCAAGCTCACCAGGCATGGGGATTGCTTTTCCTGAAGGCAGTGATTTAGTTGATGATGTAAATAAGGTGCTTAATGAACTTGAAAAGAGCGGAAAGCTTCAAGAATTAAAGGATAAATGGCTATCAGAGTAAAAATAACAGCTAGAAAGATGAGGTGGCAGGCATGAATTTGGATTTCGCCCAAATCGTGCCTTATATTCCTTTTATACTTGAAGGGATATGGGTAACATTAAAATTTGTAAGTATGTCTATTATTGCTGGTTTTATTTTAGGTATACTTTTAGCATTATGTAAAATTACAAAAGTACCTTTCCTGAAGAAACTTGCTGATGTGTATACATCAATTTTCCGTGGTACACCACTGATTTTACAATTGATGATTATTTATTTTGCAGTACCGCAGTTAACGGGATATGATATACCAGAATTTTTAACGGCAGTTTTGGCATTTGGTCTGAACTCAGCTGCTTACGTTTCTGAAATTATACGTGCAGGTATTCTCGCGGTGGACAAAGGGCAAACCGAAGCTGCAGAAGCTTTAGGTGTACCATATAAGCCAATGATGCTGAATATCATACTGCCGCAAGCAATAAAAAATATTCTGCCAGCCTTGATGAATGAATTTATAACCCTAACGAAGGAATCTGCTATTGTGTCTACCATTGGCTATCTGGATCTGATGCGACGAGCACAGATTGTTGGCGCGGATATATACCGTAACTTTGAGCCGTTATTACTGGCAGGTTTTATATACTGGGTAATGGTGTACGTAATGACACAGATAGGAAAAGTAGTAGAAAGGAAGCTGAGATACAGTGATTAAGGTTGAAGGAGTGACGAAAACGTTTGACAGTAATACAGTACTGGATGATATATCAACTACGATTAATCAGGGAGAAGTAGTTGCAGTAATTGGGCCATCCGGATCTGGAAAGTCAACCTTTCTGCGGTGTTTAAACTTATTGGAAAAACCATCATCAGGCGCAATTTGGCTTAATAACAGTGAAATAACCAACCTTACCAATAAACTGGAAGTCCGTGAACAGGTCGGTATGGTGTTTCAGCACTTTCACTTGTTTCCTCATATGACAGTGCTGGAAAATGTTTCTTATGCGCCACAGAAGGTAAAAAAATTGAAGACTAATGAAGCGGAAGAGACAGCAACACAATTAATTAACAAGGTAGGGCTGGGTGACAAACTTGATGCCTATCCGAATAGGTTATCGGGTGGCCAAAAACAACGTGTAGCAATTGCCAGAGCGCTAGCAATGGAACCTGCAGTCATGTTGTTTGATGAACCAACTTCTGCACTTGACCCTGAAATGGTCAAAGAAGTACTTGATGTAATGAAGGATTTGGCGAAAACCGGGATGACGATGGTAGTGGTTACACATGAAATGAATTTTGCAAAAGAAGTTGCTGATCGTGTTTTGTTCTTGGATGAAGGGAAGTTAATGGAGGAAGGCCAACCAACATCCTTTTTCAGTTCACCCAAGACAGAAAGAGCTAAAGAATTCTTGGATAAAATATTATAAAAAACTACTCGATGAGTGGCATCTTTCTCTCATCGAGTAGTTTTTTTAAGCGTGAATTGCATCCTCTATATCCTTTGCCAGACTTTCTGGCTTCGTTTGGGGAGCATACCGATCAATTACTTCTCCCTGTTTATTCACTAGGAACTTCGTGAAATTCCATTTTATCTGTTTGGTTAACATCCCTTTTGCTTGTTGTGTTAAATAAATAAATAAAGGATGGCAATTTTCACCTTTAACGTCGACCTTACTAAACATTTGGAAGGTTACACCATAATTGCGCTCACAGAAATTGGCAATCTCATCATTTGAACCTGGATCCTGGTTGTTAAACTGGTTACATGGAAAACCAAGTACTTCAAAACCTTTCTCCTTATTAGCGTCATATAACTTTTGCAGGCCATCAAGTTGAGGAGTGAAGCCGCATTCGCTTGCAGTGTTCACGATAAGAAGAACTTTTCCCTTGTAATCTGACAATGGTTTTTCCTCACCCGACATCATTCTTGCAGAAAAATCATAAATACTGATGTAAGTCTGCCTCCTTTTTTACCGTTAAATACTTTGAGTACAAAGATTTGTACTCTAGAGCATAATGGTTTTGTTAAAGAGTAAATCCACTTTAATTAGAATCCCTATAATGAAAGTAACTTTTATTAGTAAAGAATAGCAACTAAAAGGCATAATTGGCAAAAAATTCGTGTATCAATTAATAGGGTATAATCTTATTTTTATTGTAACTTGAACTATCCTAAAAGAAAGGGTAAAATAATAGAATAAAACGTTTTCTTTTCTCTAGTTAAAATTGAAAACGTGGTAAATTAGGTTTGAAACATATTGGTTAACAATATGGTTTAAATAAAAAAAACTATTTTAAAGGGGGAGTTATCTTGAGAAAAAGAACTCTATTCTCATTTATTTTAATTCTTGCCATTAGCATGGTATTAAGTGCATGTGGCGACAGTGGTGAAAGTTCTGGCGGAGGCGAAAGCGGCTCTGAAGGGTCTGTAACCAATTTAACCATGGGAACTGGTAGTGTCGGTGGTGTTTACTACCCACTAGGCGGTGAAATGGCTAATCTGTTCGTAGACAACATTGATGTAGAGGGATTTGATGTAAGTTCAGTTGAATCTGGTGCATCAGTAGAGAATATCGCTAAAATTCAAGCAGGCGATTACCAACTGGGTATTGCACAAAATACAACAATGATTAATGCTGTAAATGAAACAGGAGAATTTGAAGGAAAGACTACAGATAAAGTAGGGGTAATTGGTTCACTTTATCCTGAGGCATTGCAAGTTGTTACATTAGATTCAACAGGTATCAATTCAATTGAGGAATTGAAAGGTAAAAAAGTTGCTATCGGACCTCCAGGTGGAGCTACCCGTGAAGCAGCAGAGCTAGTCTTAAGTGCATATGGCATTGAAGAAGGCGACTATCAGGCATATGAAGAAGGCTTTGGCGATGCAAAAGGTAAATTGCAGAACGGTACAATCGATGCTTCATTTGCAGTTGTAGGTGTTCCATCATCAACAACAGACGAGCTAGCTAATGCAACAAATGAAGTGAAGTTCCTTGATATTGAAGGAGATGCTTTACAAGAAGTATTAGATAATAGCCAATATGAAGCATATACTGTTGAGCCCGGTACTTACGAATGGCAAGAAGATCCAGTGGAAACAGTAACAGCAATGGCATTACTGCTTGGGTCTACTGAACAAGTAAGTGAGGACCTAGCATATCAGATAACGAAAACATTATATGAAAAGTCTGGTGATATGACTATCAAGCAAGCATCACTAATTACACCGGAAAATGCAATGATAGGTGTTGGGGATCTACCACTTCACCCAGGTACAAAGAAATACTTTGAAGAAGCAGGTATTGAATAAAAGAAAGCGCCGGGCAAATATTGTCCGGTTTTTTCTCCTTAATACATAGACAAAGGAGAGGACGGAGGGAAAAACGGTGGCTGAACAAAACACACAGGAAATCGACACACATGAATTGATGGCGAAATATGATAAAGAAAGTAATTTTCGTACCAATCTTGGGGCTTGGGGGTGGGTTACCCTTTTAATCGGTGGAGCATTAACTATTTTTCAACTTTATACTGCATATTATGGCTCAAAAGTTTCATTAATCCAAGGAGCGATACATCTTGGTGCAGGGTTAAGCTTAGTGTATTTGCTGTACCCGATAAAAGCCTCGATGAGTAAACGAAAAGGAGTTCCATGGTATGATGCCTTATTGGCACTTGCTGCATTATTTACTAATTACTATATTATTTATAACTACGATCATCTGATCAACGAAGCTATAATATTTGGATTTACAGCAACTGACCAAATAGTAGCCACTGCAGGAATAGTGTTGTTATTAGAGGCGACAAGGCGTGTGGTTGGGCTTCCGATCGTGATAATTGCAATTGTTGCTTTACTCTACGGTTTATTTGGTCAATTTGTTCCTGTTATTGGGCATGCCGGTTATGATTGGCCATCACTTGCAACGGAAATGTTTTTTAGTTCAAGCTCCATCTTTGGTATCCCTATCCAAATTTCATCCACGTATATTTATTTATTCCTATTTTTTGGGGTAATCTTGGTCAAAACAAATATCGGGCAGTTTTTTAATGATATTGCTCTACGGTTAACTGGAAAATACACTGGTGGAACAGCAAAAGCGGCGGTTGCAGCTAGTGGACTCCAGGGAATGGTTAGTGGAAGCTCAGTTGCTAATACGGTTGGATCAGGTTCTTTTACAATTCCAATGATGAAGAATGCAGGTTTTAAACCACATTTTGCTGCTGCTTCGGAGGCTGCCGCTTCTACGGGTGGACAACTAATGCCTCCAATTATGGGGGCGGCTGCTTTCATAATGGCTTCTTATACTGGAGTTCCGTATAGTGAGATAATCTTAATCGCTATTATTCCAGCAGCACTTTATTTCTCTGGTGTGTTTATGGGGACCCACTTTGAAGCTAGAAAGCAGGGAATATTAGGACTTGCCAAGGAGCAATTACCAAATACAAAAAATCTTATCAAAAGACTCGATTTATTTGCACCACTCGTAATTATTATTGGTTTCTTGCTTGCCGGTTATACACCAACATTCGCAGCACTTTTTGCTATTTTTGTGGCATTTCTCATCAGTTTCTTTAGAAAAGATACAAGAATGTCATTTAAAGGAATTATTAAGTTGCTTGAAGAAGGTGCCAGAACTGCCTTGCCAGTAATCGCTGCCTGTGCAACTGCCGGTATTATTGCTGGTACAGTTACCACAACGGGGTTAGGGCCAAAAATTGCCGGTGGTATTATTGAACTTGCACAAGGACAGTTTTTCCTTGTTATGCTCTTTACAATGGTAGCTTGTATTATTTTGGGTATGGGACTGCCAACAACTGCAAACTATGTAGTAACAGCAACAATGGCAGCACCTGCACTACTGGCATTTGATGTACCGGTTATAGCTGTTCATATGTTTGTATTTTACTTTGGAATCGTTGCTGATATTACACCACCGGTTTGCTTAGCCGCATATGCTGGGGCTGGAATAGCGAAAGCGAATCCAATGAAGGCAGGTGTAACTGCTGTTAAACTGGCAATAGCAGCATTTATTATTCCATATATGTTTGTGTCTCAGCCGATTCTGCTATTGCAGGGAGATGCGAACGTAGTAAATGTATCGATAGCTGTCGTTACAGCGATGCTGGGAATGATGGCAATCAGTTCAAGTCTGATTGGCTACTATGTAAATACATTAAACTGGATTGAACGAATTGTATTAGTAATAGGCGGATTACTTCTTGTGTATCCGGATATTAAGTTTTCGTTAATCGGTTTAGTAGTATTTGGAGTGATTACAACAATGCAATTCCTTCAAGGTAAATCAGATAAAAGGAAACAGCAAACTTCCTAAATAAAAGGCAGGCGATTTATTTATCGCCTGCCTTTAAATTAAACTTTTTGCTTTAAATCCTCTTTAAGTGCTGCAAGTCTTTCCTGAACTTCTTCTTCAGATAAATCATTTTCTTTTACATACATATTTCGAGAGCTTATACGGCATTCGTGTGTACAGCCACGTAAATATTTATGCTCATTTTCATCCGAGCAAAGAATTTGTTTATTGCATTCAGGGTTAGCACAGTTAACATAGCGCTCACATGGCTGACCATCAAAGTAATCCACGCCGACTACAACGTGTTCTTTTTTATTAATTGGTACTGAGATGCGTTCGTCAAAAACGTAACATTGACCATCCCAAAGTTCCCCTTGTACATTAGGGTCTTTTCCATATGATACGATTCCGCCATGCAGCTGTGCAACGTCCTCAAAGCCTTCTTTAACTAACCAGCCGGAGAATTTCTCACAACGGATTCCGCCAGTGCAATAGGTCAATACACGTTTCCCTTCAATGAGGTGTTTATTTTTTTCCACCCACTCAGGTAATTCACGGAATGCTTCAATGTCTGGGCGGATAGCTCCACGGAAATGACCAAGATCATATTCGTAATCGTTACGTGCATCCAGGACGACAGTATTCTCATCCTGCATGGCTTCAAAAAATTCCTTTGGTTCGAAATATTTACCTGTTGTTTGTTTGGGGTTAATATCATCCTCCAAACGAAGTGAAACTATTTCATCTCGTGGGCGCACGTGCATTTTTTTAAATGCATGTCCTTCATGTTTATCAATTTTGAATGTCATATCAACAAAACGCGGATCGTTGTGCATTGCCTCCATGTATTTCTCTGTTTGCTCTATCGTTCCAGATACTGTGCCATTGATGCCCTCCTGAGCCACCAGTATACGTCCCTTTAGGTCAAGATCCTGACAGAATTGCAGATGCTCCACAGCATACTCTTCAGGATTATCAATTTGGACATATTTATAGTACAGTAATACTTGGTATTCCTCACTGTTTGTCATTTCTAATTACCACCTGTCATTCATATTTGCAAGATATAAATGTTTGGTAGTCGGTATTTTTTTATATTCTTGCAAGATAATATTTTACCAATTTATCTAAAGATTTTCAACTAGGGCTTTTACAGAAAAATTCTTATATAAACTTTGCTTATGCCGAGTAATGATTGCAAAGTCCTTAGTTCACTCTACATAATAATAAAGTCCAAAATAATTTATTAAATTACTTGCATTTTATTCCGAGAAAAGGTAAAGTTATAAGTGCAATAGGAAATTGAAGTTTGTAATACTTTACGATCTCTTTATCAAAGTGGTGTAAAAGTATTTATGATTCAATTACTTTGCACGATATTTGTATATAGGGAGGTCATTTTAATGACTGGTAAAGTAAAATGGTTTAACGCTGAAAAAGGTTTCGGTTTCATCGAACGCGAAGATGGAGACGATGTATTCGTACATTTCTCAGCAATCAATGCAGAAGGTTTCAAAACTCTTGAAGAAGGTCAAGACGTTGAATTTGAAATCGTTGAAGGTAACCGCGGACCACAAGCAGCTAACGTAACACGTCTATAATAGATGATATAAAAAGGTTTATCTCTTCGTGAGATAAACCTTTTTTTAGTTTATACTATAAGAAATACTCTTTATTGGAGGGGTTCTATGGCAGAATCATTAAATTGGCGTAAGGAAGCAGAAGCGCAGTGGGATTCCCGTGCAGCTTTCTGGAATGAACGCAGCAAAAATATGTGGGACAATGGTAGCAGGAAGGACATTGTTCCATTTATCGAGAAGCACTTGGAAAAAGGAAGCAAGATATTGGATATTGGCTGTGGGGATGGATATGGATCCTACAAATTACATCAGTTAGGATATGATGTGACTGGTATGGACCTTTCTAATGAAATGATTTCACGTGCAAGACAACAATTACATAAAGAAGAGATAAAATTCATGCAAGGTGATGTGGGAGAACTGCCATATGCTGCAAACAGCAGTGATGGGATTATGGCTATTAATGTTCTTGAATGGACGGAGTATCCTGAAAGAGCATTAGTCGAGCTTCATCGAGTCCTTAAAGAAGATGGCCTGTTATGCATTGGCGTTCTAGGACCAACTGCAGGGCCGAGAACTAACAGTTACCCACGTCTTCAGGGTGAAATGGCAATTTGTAATACGATGATGCCATGGGAATTCCAAAAGCTTGCTTCGGAAAATAATTTCCAGTATATCGATGGGTTTGGCGTTTATAAAGAGGGAGTAAAGGAGCAACACTACAAGAACTTACCGCTGGATCTGAAACAGGCGTTAACATTTTTGTGGGTATTTATGCTACGAAAAGAAGGTGAATAATATGGATGAAAAAGAAGTTGAGCAACAGGTTATTAAAAGTTATCAGCATGATGAGAAAATGATGATTCTAATTTATGCGCAGTGGTGTATAAACAATGATCTTGACCCAAAATCATTGTATGAAAAAGCATACCCTTCACAATCGAAAAATGATGCACTTCGGGAAGCATTAGAATTAACTGTACCCAAGAAGGAATCTGAAGAAATTCCAAGCCAAACGGTACTTAATGTGCTCCAGCTGTTTGGTAACGATGACTTGGCTTTTATCGTACAGGAAGAAATTGATAAGGAAGTGAAGAGGTAGTGAATTGGTTCATTAAGCCATTTGAAAAGCTAACAAACGATGAATTGTATGCATTGCTGAAACTAAGAGTGGATGTTTTTGTAGTTGAACAGGATTGCCCGTATCCCGAATTGGATAATTTTGACCAACAAGCGATCCACTACTTTTTGAAAATAAATGGAGAGTTTGCCGCAAATCTCCGTATCCTGCCAAGTAATTCCAAGTACGAGGAAGTTTCAATAGGCCGTGTACTAGTTTCTAAAAAATTTCGTCGACAAGGTTATGCACAGCAAATTATGCAAAAGGCGATTAATTATATCGTGAACGAATGGAAGGAAACGAGGATTAAAGTCCAAGGACAGGAATACTTAAAAGACTTTTACTCAGGGCTTGGTTTTGAACAAGTTTCAGAGTCATATTTAGAGGATGGTATTCCCCATATTGACATGATTTGGCTAGCGAAATAAAGTATCAACCTTTATGTTTTTTCACATAGTATAGTTAGCGAGCCAATTTTAATCAAATGAAATGGAGGCTGACTGCTGTGATAAATAACAATCAACTTTATCAATGTAAAGCAGCTTTATTGGAACGACAATCAGAATTAATCAATCAGGTTCAAGACCACTTTGGCACTGATCTCGAATTAATAAAAGAATCGATGAGTGAGCTGTCAAATTATGATAATCATCCCGGAGACCAAGGAACAGAAATGTTTGAGCGGGAAAAAGATATAGCATTAAATGAACACGCTGAAAGAGAACTTGAAGATATCAATGCTGCTCTTCATGCTATTGCCGATGGAACATATGGAATCTGCAGTAAATGCGGTGAGGATATTTCGTATGAGCGGCTACAGGCAGTTCCTACTGCAGACCGATGTCTGGATCATGCGGATCACGGTAATTTTATGGATGACCGTCCTATTGAAGAGCAAGTTTTCAGTCCTAACATTAATCCAAATGAAGTAACAGAAGAAGAACAAACTGGTTATGATGCGGAGGACACTTGGCAGGAAGTAAGCAGGTACGGTACGTCTGAATCACCTTCCGACTTTTATGGTGAGAAAGATAGTTATAATGAAATGTACCCGAATAGTGATGAAAATGTAGGTAGTGTTGAGGATGAGGAGAGTTATCTTGCAGCTGATCAGGATGGTAATTTTACTGGAGTAACACCAAATCATCAGAAGTATGAAGAATAGTCGTGCACAGCTTAAGTTTCTGTGCACGACTTTTTCCTTACAAGGGTAAGTCACGTTTATTGAAAATAATTACAGCTGCGGAATATAAAACAACACCTGTGACTCCAAGCCCAATGCATATTGGTAATATGTTTACTGATCCTTGCGCAATTTCGGTTGCCCTAAACGTTGAAAAAATAGTGAAATATTGCATCCAGTCCAATTTATCACTAATTTTGGATACCATATCGACGGCGAAAAATATGAATGATATACCACCTGCAACCGATAGTGTTTTTCTCTCGTCATTAAATAAACAAGAAAAGAAAAAGCAATAGCCACTGATTACAAAGAACAGCATGAATGTTACGATATTTAACTCAATGAAATGTGCCGCATTGAAATTACCTTCTTCTATAAATATATCTGCCCCTACAACACCGGAAATTGTAGTAATAACAATTATAAAGATGAGTCCCAACAAGATTACAGCTATTTGAGTCATGGCAATTTTAATTCGTGATAATCCGCTTGATAACAGGTAAGCCATGGATCCTCGATCAACTAGACGTACAATCAGCTGTGTAGTTGTTGTTACACAATAAATTAATAAGATGATAATGAATAAAAGTCCGTAATACTCGCCTGCCACAAACCCGCTTAGACTATTAATACCTTCGTTAAATCCAAAGGCACTCATCAGACCTTCTGGCATTTCCTTGAACATTGTATCAAATGCCTGTGAATCAGCTATTGAAGGATAAAGCCAGATGACTAACGATAAGTAAAAAATTGACCCGAGCGTAAAGCTGATTACTGTCTTGCCTTTATTTTTCATCATGGTGGTGAAAAGTGATCTGCTCATTTTAGGTCACCATCCATTTCGTAATAATGCATGAAAATATCTTCAAGGTTTTGGTGATGTACATCAATGCTGTTAATTCCACAATGACTGATAATTTGTACGAATTGCTCATAATCACCTTGTACTGTAATCTGCATCCGGAGTTTTTCCGTTTGATTAACATCCAGGGGGCTGTTTTTGATAGTTATAATGTCTTCTTCTGATTTTACTGTTACATCAAAGATTTTTCGTTGTATGGTTTGCAGCTTACGTATTTCTTCAATCGCAACAAGTTCCCCATCCTTAATAATCCCGACACGGTCACTTGTACGGTCAATCTCAGAAAAACTATGCGACGACATCAAAATGGTTTTCCCTTTATCTTTTTCCTCACCAATTAATTCGACAAAAATACTTTGCATTAATGGATCAAGTCCACTTGTTGGTTCATCAAGAATGAGTACTTCAGGATCATGCATGAATGCAGCTACAATTCCCACTTTTTGCTTCATTCCTTTAGACATTTTCCGGATAGGTGTATTGACATTGAATTGAAACCGGTCAATTAATTCCTTTTGGCGCTTGGTATGTTTCATGTTGCGCATGCCAGCTAAAAGATTTAGAAACTCTTTCCCGGTCATACCTTCTAGAAATGCCGTTTCTCCTGGTAAATACCCGACTGACTTTTGAATTCTGGCACTGTTTTTCCAGCAATCTAACTGATTGATTTCTGCACTGCCTGTGGTTGGCTTCATGAATCCCATTAGATGCCTGATAGTAGTTGACTTTCCTGCACCGTTTGGTCCAAGAAAACCAAACACCTCCCCATCCGCAACTGTAAATGATATGTCGAAAATTCCTTTGCCATTTGAAAATTCTTTTGTTAAGCCATTAATTGTAATTGGCATATCCTCACCTCTGTTAAAAAAGTTATGAAATATTTATATCTATATAGTTCATAATATATAAAACAATGTTTAATTACAATAGTTTATGAAATATTTTAATTGTTTTATTACATAAATTTTAATAAAATAAAAGTGTGAGGTGAAATACATGGACGGGTTTCAAAGACGTAAAGAACGGAAAAAAGATACAATTTTGGATGCTGCTCTATCTTTGTTTAAAGACTTTGGCATTAAAAAGGTATCGGTAACAGAAATAGCTGATAAGGCTAATGTATCCCAAGTTACAATTTATAACTATTTTGGCAGTAAAGATGATCTTACACATGCGGTTATGGTTTATTACCTTGAGGAGATATGGCATGATTACGAGATACTATTAGATAGTAACCTCTCGTATGACGAAAAAATCAAACAGATAATCTTTAAAGAAGGTGAAATAGCAAATCAAATAAGTGAGACATTCTTCAAGGAGTTTATGAAGTATTATAAAGCCGATACTTATATTAATGATTATTATTCAAACAAGGTTGTTCCGAGGATGATCCAGTTCTTTGATGAAGGGAAAAGGCTTGGGTATGTAAATCCAAGCATATCAAATGATGCTATTTTATTTTATATACAAATGTTTATGGAATACATGCAACGAGATGAAGTTAGTACAAAAATGCTTTCGTTAACAGAGGATGTTATAACCCTTTTTTTCTATGGGATATTTGGAAAGGATCAAAATTAATTGAAACGAATGGAAATGTGTATCGTATAAATTATAAAGGAGTTGATGGAAATGGCGGAGAAAGAAGGATGTATTAAATGTGGCAGTACTGATGCCGATCAAAAGGAAGTATCTATGACTGGGACGGGTCTATCCAAGATGTTTGATGTGCAAAATAATCAGTTCATCGTAATTTCATGCAGTAATTGTGGGTATTCAGAGTTTTATAACAAAAAAAGCTCATCTGGAAGTAATATTCTGGACCTATTCTTTGGATAATAAAGAGGTCGGGACAAAAGTATTTAGTCAAAGTAAAATCCGAACTATGATTCAAAATTCTTGAAATAGAATTTGAATTGGTTCGGATTTATTTTTATTGCATATTTGGTATAATCTTCGAAGTAACATGGGAAAATAGCTGAGTGCTTTGACACGGCTTCGGAAATACATTCCGCTTTCCGCGGGCAACGCTTCAGCTTCCGCTTCCGCGGAAGCAAAAACCGCTTCCTGCGGGATCTTCAGCTGTTGCTGTTCCCGCAGGAGTCTCCATGTATTTCCTACGCCGGGTGTTGCTCACTTTATCCTGTAAATTAAGCAATGTTTATTGTGACAGTGCTTTTTATTCATAGAGAACACTTCATTCTTTAACCGAGAAATCTCTATCAGTGTAGGCAGAATACGCAGTCACCGCCCTCCGCTAACCCAGACTAATGTAGTGCTGTCACACATTTCTTCTACAGGGATTTCTACTCCAGTCAACAGCGTAGGAAATACACGTAGACTCCTGGAGCGACCGAGCATAGGTCGTAATATATAGCGGGTGGGATTCCCGTCGAGCAAGAACTAGCCATTCACTCGTAGCGAGTCTTGGAGGGCAGGTGGTAACACGCTGCCTTTAAGCGTAGA
>JBDNGJ010000234.1:0-14580 GCA_041689365.1 Virgibacillus sp. | reverse complement strand
GTCCACAATTCGCAAAATGGTGGCTGCCGGATGATGTACTGTTCTTCGATGAAATCCCTAAAACATCAGTGGGTAAATTCCTTAAGCGCCAGTTACGTGAACAGGTAAAAGAACATTATAATATGCAAGGGTAATAAGGTTATGAGGAAATCGGCTATTACGCCGATTTCTTTTATTGTTGTAGAAAAATGTTCTTCTTATCAGGGGTTATCAACCTGAATTGCTGGATATCGACTCGAATTAGGATTTATCAACCCGTATTGCCGGATATCAACCTGAATCGTGATTTTTCAACCCGAATTGCTGGATATCAACCTGAATCAGGATTTATCAACCCGTATTGCTGGATATCAACCTGGATCGTGATTTTTCAACCCGTATTGCTAGGTATCAACTTGAATCGTGATTTTTCAACCCGTATTGCTGGATATCAACCTGGATTAAGATTTATCAACCCGTATTGCTGGGTATCAACTTGAATCGTGATTTTTCAACCCGTATTGCTGGATATCAACCTGGATCGTGATTTTTCAACCCGTATTGCTGGATATCAACCTGGATCGCTGGATATCAACCTGAATCGTGATTTTTCAACCCGAATTTCTGGATATCAACCTGAATCGTGATTTATCAACCCGAATTTCTGGATATCAACCTGAATCAGGATTTTTAAACCCGAATTGCTGGGTATCAACTTGAATCGTGATTTTTCAACCCGTATTGCTGGATATCAACCTGGATTAAGATTTATCAACCCGTATTGCTGGATATCAACCTGGATCGTGATTTATCAACCCGTATTGCTGGTTATCAACCTGAATTAGGATTTATCAACCTGAATTGCTGGATATCAACCTGAATCGTGATTTATCAACCTGAATTTCTGGATATCAACCTGAATCGTGATTTATCAACCCGAATTTCTGGATATCAACCTGAATCAGGATTTTTCAACCCGAATTTCTGAATATCAACCTGAATCTGAATTATCAACCCGAATTGCTGGAAATCAACCTGAATCGTGATATTTCAACCTGATCCAGGAATTATCAACTCATACTAATGAGGTTATACCAACGACTGGATAATTTCGGCAACTGTTTCTTCTTTTTCAATAATTCCAACACCCTGTCCAGCCCAAAGTGATTGGACATCAGCAATAGCAAATTCTTTTCCGGCACCCCTGACATCCTTGGTAAGCTGATTTTGTATTGGAAAAGGCAAAGGCGGGATTCCGCTTGCCTCGACTTCTGCTATGAATCTATTATTAATAGCGCGTGCGGGTCTGCCAGAAAATACTTTGGTAATTTTGGTATCATTTGTTTGTGCCTTAATGAGTGCCCTTCGATATGCTTCATTAGTTCCAGCTTCTTTTGCCACCAAAAACCGTGTGCCTAGCTGAATTCCGGATGCACCCATGGCCAATAATGCTTCGACTTGATTCTTTTTATGTATCCCTCCAGCTGCTATAACCGGCAATGAGACGTTGTCCAATATTTCCTGAAGCAGCACATGCAAACCAATATTGCTTCCATTTGGGTATTTTTTCACATCAAATGTACCACGGTGTCCACCGGCTTCATTCCCCTGAGCGACAATTGCGTCGTATCCTGCGTCCTCCAAATTTTTAGCCTCATCAAGATTTGTAGCCATGCCAATTAGGGTGACGTTATTTCCCTTTAAGCGTTTAATCAAAACAGAAGACAAAACACCAAATGCTGTGCTTACGATAGGAATATTTTCCTCCAGGATGACATAAATTTTCTCTTCTAAATTGTCTTTTACTTTCACTGAATCCTCTCCTGGGTCAATATCCAATTCATTTCTATAGTTATTTAATAAATGTTGCATTTTCTGAATATCAGTGGAGAACGTCTCCAGATTGGTGGCAAATAAATTAACTGCAAATGGATTATTGGTTAGGATTTTCACTTGTTGAATGTTTTCTTTTAATGCTGACGCACTCATATATCCAGCTCCAATCGTGCCAAGTGCTCCATTTTTAGTGACAGCTGCTACCATTTCTGGAGTTGTAATTCCTCCAGCCATTCCTGCCTGCACTATAGGAAATTCAATATTCAACTTTTCAAGTAAATCATTCAAACCGAACCCCTCCTACTCTATTTATTCCTATTACAAGAATACCATATTAAGTAATAGTTCCTAAAACTTTCCTAACTTTCCTTCTTGACAATATTGTGAAAATTTCGTAATATGTTAATGTTAACGAATGGTGTCGCTAAATATAGCGTAAATTGTGAAATTGAGTATAAGGATGTGGAGGCAAACGTGAATCATGCGCAATTGGAAGCTGATATTCGTACTATTATCAGCAAAACGATAGACAAATTCTCTATTTTCATACGTACTGATGATGGCACTATTGCTATCAATGCTTATGAACCCAGAAAAGCAGCTAGCTTGGTTAAACTACCTATCCTAATTGAAGCCTTTCGCCAACTTGAAGCTGATCAGTTCCGCGCTGACACTTTAGTATATATTGAGCAAGATATGAAAGTCGGAGGAGCAGGAGTAATAAATTATCTTACTAGTTCGAATGTATATAGTTATAAAAATCTGATGGAATTAATGATTATCATTTCCGATAATACCGCAGCCAACATTATCCTGGATAAGGTAGAGATGAACCAGGTTAATGTGTTGGCAAAACATTTGAAGTGCGAGAACACTCTTATCCAGCGCAACTTCATGGATACAGTATCACAGTCAGCCGGATTTGAGAATTACACAAGTGCATCCGATATGTGTCATTTCCTAACTATTATTGTTAATCGCGGCAAGACGATAAATGACAACAGCAGATCACAGATTCTTGAAATATTATCAAACCAGCAACTAGAGGGGAAACTTGCTAGTTATCTACCATTTGATTCAGATGTAAAGCTATACCATAAATCCGGAGAGTTAAACGGAATTGAGCATGATGCTGCTATTTTCCAATATCAGAACAGACGTGTTGAGGCTGTTGTTATGAGTGAAGGGTTGGAAAATAATGGAATAGGAAAAAGACATATTGCAGACATCGGAAAGCTATTAATTGATTACATAACATCTAAATATGAGGAGGAATAATAGTGAAAGTAAAAATTGCTGTTTTTGGGCGCGAAAAACTAGTTGACCGAATTACTAAGTATGTTGAAGAACAAGAGGACATTGAAATTTTCCCATTTGTATATTCAGAGTCAAAGGAAACTGCCGAATTAGTCGAAAAAGCGTTTATGTGTGATATCTATTTATTTGCGGGATCATTGCCGTACTTATATGCAAAGGAGAAGGTGGAAAAGAAAAGACTCCCGGCTGTACAGGTTGATTTTGATGAATACATGATCTTAACATCTTTTTACCGGGTCAGAAATCATCACAAGCAAGAACTGAACAGACTTTCAATCGATGTGATGAGTCAAAAAAATGTGGATAAGGTACTGGATGAAATGGAGTTGAACAACGAAGAAATATATACATATAGCTATGGAAATGATCAGCCTGTAGATATTAACCGAATTGCCGAATATCATGAAAACTTATGGAATAATGGGAAGATTGATTACGCTCTTACATCAATTGAAGAAGTTGAGTCAATTTTAAAGGAAAAGGGTATCCCTACCAGCTGCATGAGAATCCCATTATTAAACATTGAACGAGCAGTTGAACAAGCCGAATCCATAGCAACACTAAACCAATCTAAAAGTGCTCAAATCGTCGCTGGCTACGTTCAAATTAAACAATTTGATTTAATTAAAGCTGAAAAAGGCGATTTTCAGGCACAGCAATTACAGTTAAAGCTGCACCAAATACTATTAAGATACTCTCAAAAAACATACGCTTCTGTTCTATCAAATGGCAATGATAAGTTTGTAATATTTGGAACAAGAGGAATCTTAGATCACATCACCAATCACTATCGTGACTTCCCATTACTGAAGGAAATGGAACGTGCTTTAAACACCTCAGTAGATATCGGATTCGGACTTGGCCTAACTGCTAAACAAGCCGAGGATAACGCAAAATCAGCATTGGAAGCTTGTAATCAGTCAACCGACGGAACATGTTATATCGTAAACGAACGACATGACACCATTGGCCCACTTGGAGTGGAAAAGGAATTTAATACATCGGAATTGTACCGTTCATTAATTCATCAGGCAAAACTGAACAATGAGCTATCTTATAACTTTATTGAATTTATTGAGGTTAGAAACAATGAGCCATTCTCTTCTAATGACGTCGCAAGTTATTATCGGGTCACAAAGCGAAGTGCAGAACGTACTGTTAAAAAACTATTGTCAGGCGAAGTCATTAAAGTAGTTGGCGAGGAAAAACCGTATTTAAAAGGACGACCACGGAAATTATTTCAATTGAATCAGTAATCAGCTGCGGAATGCATAGTTGCTTTGACACCTTCTCTATTTTTTGTAATGGAACTGCTACTCTCCCTCAAGTTAATACCAACAAAAAGTAGCAGGGACATAACTGAAAATTCCCATTTTAAAGATGTATAATACTAGGGCAGGATGAGACTACGCAGCGACGCAGGAGCAAGGAGGCTCATCCTGCCGCCCACGGAAAGCGTAGTGTATTTCCGGAGTGGCATTATAGCACTCTTACCTTTTAAAAAGTATTTCGCAGTTTATACTAATCAGCAGCAAAAAACCAGATATATAATATCTGGTTTTTTGTGTTAAGATTTTTTGTTGTTAAATAAATAATTCATTATTTCTTCGAAGAATGTTACTGAATCGGTTATTAGAAATACAGGTAGTAGCATTATTGCTAGTACAACTGCTAGGTTGGATATAAAAAATTTCACAAGTCCTTTAAGCACACCAACCAATCTCACCATCCCCTTTGTAAATAATATGAACCCACTATAATTATAATAACCTATTTAAATTCTCATCAAACGTGCATTAGGAAACTTGAATTATCGCCATGCCTTTTTTGACTTATGCAGTTAAGAAAGGATTCCAAAACCTAAATATTGAGAAGCTCCCGGACATCATCTTCACTTAGGCTAGACAGCATCGTTTCACCCGGTTGAATTACCTGATCAATCAGCTCACGTTTTTTTTGCTGGAGGTCATATATTTTTTCTTCGATTGTCCCCTCTGTTATGAGGCGGATTACTTGAACAACATTTTTTTGGCCAAAACGGTGTGCACGGCCTGTAGCCTGATCCTCCACAGCTGGATTCCACCATAAATCATATAAGATAACGGTGTCTGCACCAGTTAAGTTTAACCCTGTTCCGCCCGCTTTAAGCGAGATGAGAAATACATTATTTTCACCGTTATTAAAACGCTCACTCATCTTCACGCGGTCCTCTGAAGCCGTTTGCCCATGTAAATAAAAATAATCAATTTCCTCTTGTTTCAGTTTTTCAATAATAATCTCGTGCATGCTTGTGAATTGTGAGAATATCAGCATCCGCTTCCCGTTTGCAATTGCATTTCGAACAGTATCCATTAACTGGTTCAGCTTACCTGATTCTCCTTGGTAATTTTCCACAAAAACGGATGGATGGCAGCAAATCTGACGCAACCTGGTTAACCCCGCCAGAATCTTCATCCGATTCTGGTTGAAGCCACTTTCTTTCATAGACTGCGCTGCTTCTTGCTGCACCTGACGCCAGTAACCCACATACAGTTCCTTTTGGTCCTTCGTTAATTCAGAAACATGTACCGTTTCGATTTTATCTGGCAGTTCTTTCAATACATCTTTTTTCAGACGTCGCAAAATAAACGGTTTTGTCAGCTGGGCGATTTTTTCATGAGATAATTTTTTAAAACTACGTTGATTTGGCATTAGCCCTGGTAAAATTACCTGAAAAATTGCCCACAGCTCGTCAATTGAATTTTCGATTGGTGTTCCACTTAAGGCAAACCTTCTACTCGCTTTAATTTCACGAATTGCTTGGGATGTCTTAGTTGCGTAGTTTTTAATATACTGTGACTCATCCAAAATCAATGTTTGGAACGATTGCTCGCGATAAAGCTCTATATCCTGGCGCAGTGTGGCATAGGATGTGACCCAGACATCCATTTCAGTATATTCCTCAATCTTCTTCGCTCGTTCTAATGGTGCTCCAGTTAAAATTGCCACATTCAAATCGGGAGCAAATTTATCACATTCATTTTTCCAATTGTATACAACTGATGATGGTGCAACAATCAAATGTGGCTTATCACTAGGCTCTGACAGGATATAAGCAATACTCTGCAATGTCTTTCCAAGTCCCATATCATCAGCTAAAATACCTCCAAGATAATAGGCACTTAATGATTTAAACCATTGATACCCGGTCAATTGGTAACCTCGTAATGTTGCATTGAGATTCTCCGGCAGTGGATACACCTGTTCCTCCGGGGATTTCAGCTGATGCAAAAGCTTACGAAAAGATGGGTCGTAACTCTTTTTTGTGTCGATTAACTCATCAACCTGTGCACCACGGTAGACAGGCATTTGAACATTCCCATCCTGTAAGTCCTCTTTTTGAATATCCAAATCATCAAAAAGCTGCTTCATAGAAGAAAATTCGTCTCCCTCGAGAGAAAGTAATGCACCGCTGTCCATTCGGTAGTAGCGTTTCTTTTCCATGACAGCATCGAGAATTTGGCTGATTTCTGAATCATCCACACCATCAATATTAAAGCCAATTTCAAGCAGGTTTGAAGATGATTCATGCCGTACACTTGTGCTTGGTGATGGCTCGTTTTCCACAATGAAGTCCCGTATCTCTGAGGTAAGAAATAGTTCGACATACTTATCAAGCAACGGCAGTACATCATATAGAAACTCATATAGACTTTCTTCATCTGCTTCGATATATAATTCTTTTCCATTGTAGTGAAAATTCGCATGTTCAACCAGGTGCATAATCTGCTGTTCTTTTTCAACATCACGAATAATGATGACATCATCCTGTTCACGCCCGCTAAACGGATCAATCTGGTAATCACCATAATGATATTCAAGTTTGCCGACAATCCAATCTGCTTGAACTTCCAGATATAATTTTGCGCGTAATGGCACTTGAATAATTTCTGCTGCAACATTTTCATCTATTTGAACATCGCCGACCTTCTTGAGTGATGGAAGGACTTCGGAAATAAAAGAATCAGCCTGTTTTTTAGGAATAGGAAGTCGTTCATTTTCTCTTCCCACCTGAGTAATCTGTTCGATTATTGGAATCTGTTCTTTTGCAGGAAAGTAAAACGCTCCATGTGAAAATAGCATCTGATATAGCTTGAAATAAGTCATGGAAGCCATATCATCCATGGACAATACCAGTTCCCCTTGTTCATTTTTTGCAAGGTCAAAATGGAATGGCATTTCATCCTCCACTACATCAATATGCTGAAAGCTCTGATCCCTTGTTTCAACAGTAAAGTCCCGTTTAATGAGCATATGCAATAGCTGTTTGGCAAGTAATGGCGGGATAACAACTGACCGCTCTGGTGAATCCTGGTAATGATAAATACCACGGTCGAGGTAAATCTTTTCATTACGTAATACAGAATACAACAACTCAAAAATTTCCATATCCTGCTGCAGGAAATAGTGTGTTTCCGGACTGTATGTAAACGTTTTGGTGAAATAATGCTCGTTTCCTTGTAATACATCGTCCAGAAACTCGTGTGCATTTTTAACAACCAGGCACCGTTTCTCACCGACTTTCAGCTCCAGTAACAGGTTACGTTCAAACGACCATTTGCCATAATACTCAACGTGAAGCGGTACTTTTTGTGATAACACTTCGGACGTCGGCTGATAATCGGTTAATGAGGATATAGAATCAATCAGCCAATTGGTAGTTTGATAGTTATCACTCATTTTCCGGGGTGGGTTATTTGTTTCTTTAGCAGTGATTGAAATTAATGTTGCAACAATATGCTTACATGACCCATACGTGTCAAATGCTGGACAATCACAATATGCATCAACAGATCCCTTCGAAAAATCGGACGTATTAATTTCAACAAAATAATCTTCAGTCCCATGTACAGTTGCAGTCCACACCTGGTAATTTATGTCATACAGTAATTCACTAACTAGGTTTTTATTGTAATACTCCAAACCGCGTCTATAGATAACGGATGGAAACATTTTTTGTATATTGATATCACGAAAACTTTTCAAAACACAAGTACCCTACCTTCTACCATCTCTTTATCTATTATTGTATATGACACGTACTGTTTTTTAAACTAAATACTTTTATAAGGGTGGGATAATTTAGTGGAATTTATACCTTGAAATAAGAACTCTCATATGAGAGCTCTTACTTCATTTTACTTGGCAGTGCCTGAATGGATACGATTAGATCATTGAGTTTACCTTCGATGCGGTGTAACAAGTAGAATGTTACCACAATCGGAAATCCAACTTCTGTCACAAAGGATACCCATGTTTCCACTGAAATCACTCCTTTCTTATTTGAATACTCTTATATTTGCTAGAAAAGACCAGGGCTCTTGTGCCACTGGTCTTTAGAACAATTAAATTAGGATTACCACTAGCTAATTATGCTAAGTCAACTTCAACGACGTTACGTTCTACAATACGTGCACTCTTTTTTGAAACCAGATTGCCGCCTGAAGATGAGAATGCGTCTTGGGTGATAATTTCGTCCATTGCACTTGTAACAGCAGCTGAATCAACGGGCTCAACTGGGTTGTCCAATGAATATGTCACAGTTTTACCATCTTCATTTAAAAATTTAAGTTCAAGCTTCTTCATTTTATTTCCTCCTCCCCATTAGTTTGATAAAAATTATGCCTGACTTATTTCTGAGCTATCATTACGCTCGATGTTATAAATCGGGCGTTCCTGGAGTCCTGCAAAAGCTGTAGCAATTGCATACAACTGATCAGCAGTTGCAGCTGGTTTAACGTTATTAAAACTTTTGGTTTTGTAGATGATTTTTCCTGTTAGAATATCGTTGCCATCATCCAGTGTTAGTGTTAACCGTGTTGTGACTATTTGCGATACGGCCATCTCGATCCCCTCCTTTCAACACTACTATCGAACTTTAGCAGCAAAAAGTGGCATCGAATAAATATTTATTTTTCTGGTAGTATATATTAGGATTTTGCATTCAATAGGACTTCATTATGAATGTGTTAGATTCAATAAAAAGTTTTCAAAGCTTGACGGCGGTCAATTTATTAAGCAGGAAAGCGTTCTATAATAAAAGTATAAAGAAAAACAAGATAAAACAGTTGGAGAAGAGGTAAGCAATGATGAAGACAGTTTTAGCACATGCACCATTCGGAGAGAACTTGACCCCACAAGGTTAATGAGGACCGGTTAGAAAAAGACAATATCAACTTTTGGTGTCCAACCTTATTCATAACAACTTCCATAGAAAAGAGAGGATAAAATGATTAAATTTATTAACAAACACAAAAACCATATTACTGTGATATCAGCTATATTATTAGTACTTGCAATTATTACCCATGTCACAGGCTATCAGAATATGCGCCAAGGAATCCTTCTTGCAGCAACAATTTTTGCAGGTATTCCAATTTTCATCAAAGCTTTCCAAGCACTTCGCATGAAGGCTTTCAGTATTGAGTTACTCGTTACGATTGCTGTAATTGGTGCCATCTTTATTGGAGAGTACGTGGAATCAGCAGTCGTTACGTTCTTGTTCCTTTTTGGAGACTATTTAGAAGCACGTACGTTGAAAAAAACAAGATCCTCTTTAAAAGGTCTTGTCGATATGGCGCCACAAGAAGCTACTGTTATTCGAGACGGGGAGCAAATCACCCTCCCAGTAGAAGATGTAGTTGAACAAGATCGTGTTATTATCCGTCCTGGTGGGAAGATTCCTGTTGATGGGAAAATAATTTCTGGTCAAGCATCATTAAATGAAGCAGCAGTCACTGGTGAATCTGTCCCGGAACATAAGAATTTAGATGATAAAGTATTTAGTGGAACAATTGTCGATAACGGATACATTGAAATTATTGCTGAAAAGGTTGGGGATGATACAACCTTTGCAAAAATTATTGAACTTGTCGAAGAAGCACAGGATTCTAAATCAAAAACAGAAAAATTTCTTGATAAATTTGCCAATATCTACACACCGGCTGTCGTTGTGTTGTCTGTTCTTGTTTATGTCTTTACAAGAGATTTACACACAGCCATTACGTTCCTAGTTGTCGCATGTCCGGGTGCTCTCGTTATCGGCGCTCCCGTATCAAATGTAGCTGGTATTGGGAACGGTGCCAAAAATGGGGTACTTGTTAAGGGTGGAGAAGTGATGGATAAATTTGCGAAAGTCAACACACTCGTTTTTGATAAGACAGGTACATTAACAAAAGGAAAACCGGAAGTAACGGACCTCCATACATTTGATAAACAGAATGAAAATGAATTATTAAGGTTGGTTGCCCAAGCAGAGACCATCTCAGAGCACCATTTAGGTCAAACAATCGTGAAAGAAGCTAAAGCTAGAAAATTGAATTTAGAAGAAAAGCCTGAAGACGGAGAAACCATTAAAGGTAATGGAGTTCGTGCCAATGTTGAAGGTCATATTTTAGCAATTGGTAATCGGAAATTAATGCAAACGGAAAGCATTGGTCTATCTGCTGAAGCCACTGCATATGCGATTAAACGGGAGAAGTCAGGAAATACGGCTATCTTTGCGGCAGTTGATGGAAGAGTCCGTGGAATCTTCTCAATCGCTGATCAAATCCGGGATGATGCACCAGCAGCATTAGCAGAAATGAGAAAAAATGGTATTAAGAAAATCGTTATGCTTACCGGTGATAATAGACACACCGCAGAATTAGTTGCAAACCAATTAGGATTAGATGAATTTCATGCAGAATTATTACCGGAAAACAAAGTAGAGTATGTGAAAAAATTGAAAGAAGAAGGTCATGTTGTAGCCATGGCTGGTGATGGCATTAATGATGCTCCTGCTATAGCGACTGCAGATATTGGGCTTGCAATGGGTGAAGGCGGAACAGATATTTCGATGGAAACAGCAGACGTCGTCTTAATGGCCGATAAGTTAAAACAGTTCTCCCATGCCTATTCCCTATCAAAAGCAACAATTTGGAATATGAAGCAAAACACTTACTTCGCGGTAGGTATCGCCTTCGTCCTACTCGCTGGTGTTTTAGGCGGAACGGTTCACTTAGCATCAGGTATGTTCATCCATGAAGCCAGTGTATTGCTGGTAATTTTAAATGCAATGCGATTAATTCGCTTTAACCATCAAAATATTAAAGAAGATACAAATATGCAAGTAGCACATGCCTAAAAGAGACATTTGATCATAAAGGAGGTGATAATAACAATTCAGAATTAACTTCAAACTTATGAACGAATACAAAAATATGTACTGGAGGAATGGAAAATGGAACAACAAACACACACAAAACATGAACAACATCATCATGCAACAGCAGCATTTATGGTCAACCACCTAATTGCCAATCAAGGTGTTTTGAATGTTAAGCTTCATCAATTCCATTGGTATATCCAAGGTCGAGATTTCTATCTATTACATGAGAAATTTGAGGAATTATATAATGAAGTGAATAAGTATTTCGATCAATTTGCCGAACGTTTGATAGCAATTGGAGAAAATCCGTATTCAACGTTAGAAGAATATATTGAACATGCTTTTATCAGTGAAAAACCATATGAAAAGAAAATGACTTCAAATGAAATGATACAAATATTAGTCAGTGATTACCGGACCATTCGGGATGTAACAATAAAAGCAATTGAATTAGCGGTAAAAGAAGGTGACTTTGTAACAGAAGATATGCTAAAAGAGTATAAAGCAAATCTTGATCAGACAATTTGGATGCTTCAAGCATATTTAGGAAATGACGCAATTGAAGGAGAAGAAGAATAGCGTGACGGTGCCTGTCACTTCCCGTTTTTTGTCAAATTATGCTGGAAATCTGTTATGCTTTCCAGTTGATATGTACATTCACACTAGGAGCATAATATGGTATACTTTAAGCAGACAATAAATTATAAAGACCACAGCGTGAACTGTGGTCTCTGGATAAGCGGTTCCCCTAGAGGGATCGGCCATTCGTTTTGAGAATAGACCTCACCTTAAAATCTTTTCAGGGAAGATAGGGAGGGTCTATTTTGCACTTTATAAAATTAATCTTTAAGGTATAAAGTATAAGCAAAACTAAGGCTTTCGTCATTAAGCGGCGATAAGCCAAGTTTTTCTAATATTGATCGTCGAAATGATCAAGGCGAGCAATGCAATCAACATGGTACCAAAACTCCCCAGTACCATCATCACTTCATACACGCTCAGAGGCATCACCCCCTTTTTACAAGGGGTTAGCCGACCTCCCTAAAAGAACATTATCCTTGTCTTATTATAGTATGGATTTTAAAAACAAGAAACGTACATTCGTACTAGTTTTATGACTTTTTCGAAATCCCCGGGCTATTGGACCTGTTGAAGGAACAAATAAACACCCGTAAATAATAGTAATACATATATGAGTTTGCGAAACAGATCCTGACTAATCCATCTGAATAAAAATTGCCCCATGACTAGTCCAATTACAACGATTGGCAATGCCATTGCACTCGAAACCCAAATTTCTTTTGATGTCCCTGCAAAAAACACTTGGACAAGCAAGCTCGCTAAATAAATCCACAGATAAAATGCCAGTGTTGTGCCACGCAGTTTTTCCTTTGCCGTTTCAGTCCCAGAAAAATACAAAAGTATTGGCGGACCTGGCATACCGATACTCGTCGTAAAAGCTCCAGAAAAACCACCTACCACCAAATTCCGCCTGAATGTTTGACCTATCCGAAATTTCAGAACGAGCAGCAACGTTAATACGAGTATCAAAACACTTACGCTAAGCTTCAATACTGTCATATCCATCATTAAAAATATGGAGATACCAATAGGTAAGCCAACTAGGCTACCAATTATAAAACGCTTAAGTATTTCCATATCGATATCCTTTTTTATTTTCATTATGAGGGAAATTGAGATTACCAGTGAGAGAATCAAATTTATCTGGATTGCCTCACGTGGTTCAAATAACAGCAGTAAAAATGGTGTTGCCACTATCGAAAAGCCAAAACCTGTACTTGTTTGCAAGATTGAGGCAATCAAAACAATTACTGAAAATAGGACAATCGTATTCAAAAAAACACCTTCTATCTCATTTACTAACATCCAGTTTAACAGATGGAGAAATAAGATGTTTTTTCTATACTATTAATAAACAATGTAAAAAACCCGGGCATTCTCCCGGGTTTTCAATTATTCGCCAATTACACCACACGCTATCCGATTACCTGCATCACCTGATGGCTGTGACTTATAATCATCTGGTTTCGCATGGATCATTAATGCAGTCCCGTCATTTCCGAGCAGGGAATTCTTTTTCCCTTTTATCAGTGTTACCATATCATTGACACCTGCTGCTCGTACTGTTCCATCTTCTTCTACTACTATGTTCGGCAAGTCTCCTGCATGTGGACCCTTGGGATGGTCAAACCCATGTTTCGCATCGGTAGGATTGAAGTGACCACCAGCCGATTTAAAATCAGGCGCCTCACATACTCCTTTTTCATGAATATGAAATCCGTGAGTACCTGGTGGCAAGTTCGACGCATCAAGCGTAATATTGGTTCCATCATGCACCTGTCTGATTGTTGCCATACCGATTTCTTCCATGTCTCTATTATACATTGTTACATCAACCTTTGTCGTTTCTTCACTCAGACTACCAAGCGTTTCTACACTCGTTTTGCTTCCATGGTGCTGGGTATTCTCCATTTCATCATCATTATCAGCACAGCCGCCCAATACCATAAAAAGTATCAAAGCAGCTACTAAAACAACCCACCTCTTCATGTTTAGCAAGCTCCTTTCTGTTTTGGTGAAGTTTTTTCTCAAACCTTATTCTGCACAAAACTGGAAAACTTAAACATTTAATGAAAGTGTAGTAAAATTTGTTATACTAAACAGAAAATATATAGGAGGTTTACCGTATGGGAATTTTCGATGGCATGATGGGTAACGCATCTGAAGTTGATGCAAAAGATTAGAAAACTTGGCTTATCGCCAGGCTTTAATGGCGAAAGCCTTAGTTGCGCTTATGCAGTAAGAAAGGATTTATACTTTCTTAACTGCTGTGGAAAAAGAACTTGGTGAATTATTAAGTTCTTCTGAGGGAGTGGAACACGCTTATAAACTTATTCGCGATTTAATGGTCTTCACAAGCAATCGACTTGTGTTGGTGGACAAGCAAGGCGTGACTGGGAAAAAGACAGAATATCATTCAATTCCATATTAGAAAACTTGGCTTATCGCCAAGCCTTTATGGCGAAAGCCTTAGTTGCACTTATGCAGTAAGAAAGGATTTATACTTTCTTAACTGCCAAGAATATTACACACTTTTCAATTGAAACAGCTGGCACGTTCGATCTTGAGGCTGAGTTAAAAATCTGGATTTCTGGCGCATCAGCACCTATCCAAAAAACATTTAACAAACAACTAAATATATATAAAGTACAAAGTGTGTTAGCGGAATATGTGACTGG
>JBDNGJ010000233.1:0-7561 GCA_041689365.1 Virgibacillus sp. | reverse complement strand
GGACTTACCATAGGTTGTGGGCCGCCACATCCACAATCTTTCTTCCCCATTGCATTTGGAACAGCGTGGTGCATTGGAGGTGGTGGACAGAAACAATAGACTGGAATCATCGGTTGTTGCATTGGCATATATTGCATCTTTTCTGGTTCTTCCTCTGGACCCGGATATGGAGGCATCTCAGGAAAGTTTATAGTGGTATAGTTATTCATTTCCTGTTCCATCGTTGGCATTTGCATCATGGGCTGCATTTTTGGTTGCATTTTTGGCTGCATTGGCATTTTCGGTTGTACGCTTTTTGGCTTTTTCTCGTCATCTTCTTTAACCACTGGTATTGGCTTTGGAGACGTGTCTTTATACGGTTGCTGTGTTTTCAGCTTTTGCGTTTCTTTCATCTCCATTGTTTCTTTCTTAACTGGCTTTGATGTACTGGGTATTTTAATTTTCATACCAGGCATTATCATATCAGGGCTGGATAATTGAGGATTTAGCTGTTTTAACTGGTCAAAATCTACACCATAGTTTTTAGCTATTTCCCATAATGTATCGCCCTTTTGTACAATGTGAATTTTCAAATCAAACCATACTCCTTTCATTTCAATTTAAAACTGGGCAAATCACTCATTAACAACATATGCAGGGAAATTGTAAAAGTTGAAATAAATTTTTTAGAAGGCTTGGCCTATTATTACGGTTTAATAGCAAAAACCTTTGTCACACGTATACCGGTTACCAAAATTCTCATTTCCATTTTAAAAAATAAGGCTTTCTTCCAATAGTAACGGGTTCAATCTTGGGAGAGAATGAAAAATTAGCATACATTTCGGACTTGTTGTTGAAGATTTTATATTTTAAATGAACGAGGATCCACTTCGAACTGTCCGGTCGATCCTCATTCCAAGTGACAATACTTCATCCCTATAATCCTGCAAGTTTAAGTAAAAACATCGGTTCTTTCCGGCAGAATACATGGCTAGATATCTTGGTTAGGTATACACAGCGCTCAAATTTTAAGCTTCCTAGACAATAAAAAAACCGTTCACTCTATTTGAAAGAGTAAACGGCTAATATTTAGATATTCATTTGGTAGACGGGATAAGTACCCAAAACAGTTACCTTACAGCCTAGCGCCTCCAATTCAGCCTGAACACTTGGAAAAAGTACATCATCGTATGGCTGATTCACATCTACAATAAAAAAGTAATTGCCTAGGCCAGTTTTCATCGGTCTTGATTCAATTTTAGAAAGGTTCATTTTTCGCCAAGCAAACGCAGAAAGCACTTGATGAAGTGCGCCAGCATAATCACTAGGCAACGTTATTAATAAACTGGTCTTTTCAGCCTGTTTATCATGTTTAATCTTAACAATGTCTTCATTTTTTGCCAACACTGCAAATCTTGTATGATTATTTGGATAATCATGAATATTTTCCTGATAAATCCTTAATCCATATTCTTCCGCTGCCAGCTTATTGCCAACAGCAGCAATGTTTTTATCACTTTTGCTAACTATTTCTGCAGCTTTGCCAGTAGAAGAGACAAAATTCATCGCTGCATCAGGCACGTTCTTATGAAGAAACTGATGACACTGCGCAATTGCATGACTATGTGAATGAATTTCTTCCAATTTCGATAAATCACCTGAGAAATTTGGTGATACAAGTAAATGCTGCTGAATTGGTACCACTATTTCAGCAATGATTGGTAACCTGACTTGATGTACGAGGTAATCAACTGTTAACTGTACTGTGCCTTCAATGGCATTTTCCAGTGGCACCACACCAATTTCAATTCGATTTTCCTGAACAGCATCGATGCATTCTGGAATCGTATCAAAGCTGTGTTTATCTTCCCCGTTAAATGCAGTATCCACTGCTAACTTCGTAAATGTTCCGCGTGGTCCTAAATAACCTATTTTCACCATATACTAGTCCCCCTTGTCTCTCCGATGCCTACCTAATCTACCTACTCAATAAATTCGAACTCAAAATCCATAATTCGAATGGTATCACCGTCTTTAGCTCCACGTTTCCTTAAAGCATCATCAACACCCATTCCACGTATTTGCCTGGAAAAACGTTGAACCGCTTCATCCTTGGCGAAATCAGTCATTTTAAATAACTTTTCTATTTTAATACCTGATAACACATAAGTACCATCAGAATCTCGTGTAATCGTAAATGGAGTTTCTTCTTTTTTATACCGGTAGACTACCTTTTCATCAACATCCTCTATCACATTCGAATGCTTCGGTATCTTATCCAATGCATCTGCGATTTCAAACAATATATCTCGCAATCCATCTTTCGTTAAGGCAGAGATAGAATGGACAGGATATTCATCTGTTAATTTCGCTTTAAATTCCTGTAAATTTTCTTCGGCCCCAGGCATGTCCATTTTATTGGCTGCGATAATTTGTGGTCTGTCCATTAATTGTTTATCATACTCTGCTAACTCCTGGTTTATTTTCACAAAATCATCGTATGGATCTCTACCTTCAAAACGGGACATATCAATTACATGTAATATAACGCGAGTACGTTCAACATGACGTAAGAATTGATGACCTAAGCCGATCCCCTCATGGGCACCTTCAATTAAACCAGGTAAATCCGCCATCACAAAACTCCGGTTATCAGCTGTGTCAACAACACCAAGATTAGGTGCTAACGTTGTAAAGTGATAGTCAGCAATCTTGGGTTTTGCAGCACTAACCACAGACAATAATGTTGACTTCCCAACGCTTGGAAACCCGACTAACCCAACATCTGCAAGTAATTTCAATTCTACTTTTATATTACGTTCCTGCCCAGGCTCACCATTCTCTGCAATCTCTGGTGCAGGATTTCTTGGAGTAGCAAAACGGGAATTACCACGCCCGCCACGGCCGCTTTTAGCAATTACAGCCTCTTGACCATGTGTAGTTAGATCGGCAATTACCTCTTCTGTTTCCTCATCAACCACCGTTGTGCCTGGTGGGACAGCTATTACTAATGGATTTGCATTTTTACCATGCTGATTTTGGTTCATCCCATTCTCTCCGCGTTTTGCTTTAAAATGGCGGTTATATCGGAAATCCATTAACGTGTTAAGTCCTTCATCAACTTTAAAAACAACATCGCCGCCATTACCACCATCACCACCGGCTGGTCCACCTAAAGGTACATATTTTTCTCTCCGATATGCAACAAGACCATTTCCGCCATCACCTGCTTTAACATATACACTAACCTGATCTACAAACATTGATTGCTCACCTCATTAGTATGGGATGCTGATAGTACACATGATACCATCCGGCTCCTGATGTACCTCTAAATTCTGTCCCATACTTTCTATATTTTTCATTAATTTTTCAAGACTAGGCAAATTACCATTAACAGTAAGTTTTAATTCTATCATAGATGTGGAAGATACTTCATACATTTTTAAATGTAATTCATATAACTCTGTTTCATCAGACATATTTTTAATCTGGCTCATCAATTGATTCATGCTGCTTTCCAACACTTCATCTATATGTTGTAAGTCCTTATTATCTGTATGTATATCATATGTCAAACGGAAATTGGTATGTAGGGAATCAAATTGAATTAAAGATAACGCAAACAACGGAGCATTTAAATTAACAAGTTTCCGTTCCTCATCCAGAAGCTGTAAATATTCCGTTACCTTCGATTTCACCTTATCTGTTTTACCCATACTTAGATAGCCGTGGATAATCTGCAGATGGTTCAATAAATCATGACGATAATGACGCAGAACCTTTATAACATCTTTTTCTTCCATCATTCTCTCCCCCAATACTAAAGAAAGTATACCATTTAAGAGCTTGGTTTGTCGTCAAATGATGTAACAGTTATACAGGTAAGCAACGCGTTATACTTTTATATGAAAACACTATTTCAGCTCTATTACAACTCATTTTTATAACAGATGGCTGCTGCGTATTGCGGAGCCACGGAGGTTTACAAAAAAATCTTTCTTAGCATCTTATTTTAGTGGGTATTGGAGGCGTTATTTCTATAAAAAAGTTCCTTTTCAAAATTATCCGGAAACAGAAGCCCTTACTATATATTTATCATAGTAAATAGAGGGCATTTGTAACAAATAAGGTTTTTGATGTCCGCAAAACATCTGACCATTATTTTTATAAAAACACTTCTCTATCTCGTTTACACATTTTCATGATAGCTGGTAACTGCTCACTCGGCAGCCGTGTTCTTTCTTATCTACCTAAAAAAACTCCAACCATAGAATTGGCTGGAGTTTTTATATCACCTATTAAGCTTCCTTGGCAACTGGATATACACTTACTTTTTTGCGGTCACGACCATAACGCTCAAATTTAACGATACCATCGATTTTTGCAAATAAAGTGTCATCTCCGCCGCGGCCTACGTTAACACCAGGATAAATTTTTGTCCCGCGTTGACGGAATAAAATAGATCCACCAGTAACAACCTGGCCATCCGCACGTTTTGCACCAAGACGTTTGGATTCTGAATCACGACCGTTCTTAGTACTACCAGCACCTTTTTTCTGAGAGAAAAACTGTAAATCTAGACGTAGCATGTTGTTGCACCTCCTTATTTACTTTGAATTGTAACAAACTTACTATACTCACGTTCAATAGTTTCCAATGAAATAAGCATACCTTCGAACAAGAGTTGAACTTTATCCGAAACAGCCTTATCCAACTGACCAGGAACAGTTACACAAAGATAACCTTCATCTCCCTGTTCGATCTCAAGCTCTGCTTCAGACAGTTTCATAACTGCATTTACTACACCAAATGATACAGCCGAAACACCTGCACAGACTAAATCATAGCCATATGGGCCACTATCTGCATGTCCGGATAATTCAAACATAGTAATTTGATTATTATTTCGATATACAGTTACATTAATCATAAGCCAAAACCTTTATGCATTAATTTTATCAATAACTAATTTTGTGTATGGCTGACGATGACCTTGTTTACGATGATAGTTTTTCTTTGGCTTATATTTAAAAACAGTTATCTTTTTCTGACGTCCCTGTTTCTCAACTTTAGCCGTTACTGTTGCACCACTCACATATGGTGCACCTACCTTAACATCATCTCCACCTACGAAAAGAACATTTTCAAAAGTAACAGATTCGTTTGCGTCTGCTTCTACTTTTTCAACATAAATTTCTTGTCCTTCTTCAACTTTCACTTGTTTACCGCCTGTTTCAATAATTGCGTACATATCTTGCACCTCCCTAATTAACTAAGACTCGCCATCACAGGTACCCAACACTTCAAGTTTATAACCTGTTCTGCGCGGTTGTAGCACTGGTGCTACGATGATTAACGTATTGATGTTACCATGTTTAAGAAACATTTGTCAAGCTGACCTGGCAGAAAATCATCCTAACAGATTACCTGTAATTTCTCCGATTGGCTTACTGTAGCTTCTCTCGTAAAAATAACTGTGCAAACAATCCATTTCATCGACCGTTTTACGAATATCCCCAGGAAATGTCACATAAATAGGATGTCTTTTTTCCCGATGAAAATTACTGAATATATCGATTAAAAAACTATCATGCGAAACCTCTATGGGACGAATCCCTTTTATGTATGTCTCACCATGATAACGCCTGAGCAGAAAACGAATAAATACATAATACCGTTGCTTCCAGTCTGATCTATTTTCCATAAGTAAAAATAGGAAAAGAATAAAGGCACTCAATGTAAACGGAATAAAGAGTAATTGTACGATTAAAAATATAATACAAGTACATATTGAGAAAATAATAACATAATTATATGCCTTACGATACGGTAATAGTGATGATAGAATTTGGAAGATTAGCTTACCACCATCTAATGGCCAGATTGGCAATAAATTAAATAATAGTATTGCACTATTATAAAAGAATGCCAACTCAATAATCGAGGATGGGAGTAGACTATTTGCAGACAAAAATAATAGCAGCATATAGATAAACAAATGCTGAAGCGGCCCTGCTATGGTAACCATAATTTCTTCAAGCAGGGGTTTTGTCCCATTTTCGTCGGTATCCATTACACCACCAAAAACCCATAGCATAATACCTCTAATACGCCATTTAAACATTTTAGCCATCGAAAAATGTCCAAGTTCATGGAACAATACGATTCCTAATATAACCATCAACTCTATGAATGTACCAGTTAAAAATGAAACTATAATAAATATTAGTAATATTGGATGAATGTGGATTACAGGAAAAAATTTACGGAGAGTCATCAACTTTAATCACCTGTACAGGATCCACATATTTATTTTCTTTTTCAATGGCGAAATAAACCATTTCATTCTCAGTAGATGGCTCAATTTTTCCTAACATTTGATTTTTATCTACAAACTGATACAAGTGAACATCAATCGAACTTAAATAGCCATATACCGTTTTACTGTTGTCAGCATGCTGGACAATTACTGTTTTATTAGTCTCTGTGTCATTTCCGGCAAAAATAACTACTCCTCCACGCAGAGATGATACATTTGATGCTGTATCTGGTGATATCATAATCCCAGTTCCATTTGCTTGAAAGGATTCAGAAACACTTCCCGATACTGGTAAAGCAAGAGACTGTTCATCATCTTCATCCTGACTTTGGTTTGGTGTCAATGCCATTGGTGCTCCAAATGTTTCCTGATACCATTGATTGACACTAGCAAAAGGAAATTCTTCTGTTAAAGCATTGCCTGTCCACGTTTTGGGACCTGTTAAAAACTCTGCATCCGTTTGGAACAATAGGGCTGTACCAAAAAAAAGCATTACAGAAAGAATTCCTTTCACAGCAAATCCGGAAACACGCTGACTGGTATTTTTTGACGTACCTGTGTTGTCGGTGAAAATAGGGAAATAACCATGTTTCTCTTCTTCCTCTGGAAAAGAAGGCAAATATGGCTTTGAATGTGTATCTTTTGGATTGAACCCTCGCATTTTTTTCCGTTGATTAATCGATTTTCTTACTTTTTTAATCCCTTTATCCATTATCCTCACAACCCTCATCATGCTTTTGTACAAGTCTATGTACAAGAAGCAAAAGATATGTTAAGAATAATAGCAGAAGTCTGCTGACAGGTAATAATACAGCATTCCTGAAAAGGGATATACTTATAAAAAGTGATAAATAATGCCATAAAACCTTAGCTGCACTAGACGGTGGCTGCGTATTCTGCAGTCATGTTAATTTCTTAACTGCTCAACTTCCGCAGCGTAAAATGAACGCATAACCTTGAAGGAACAACAAAGGCTGAAGATACACTACTTGAGTTGACTTTGGATTAACGGTACGTATTTGATATAAACTGCGAACTAACAAGGGTAAATAGCTGAGTGCTATGACACCGCTCCGGAAATACACTTCGCGCACCAAGGGCTGCTGATGAGCCTCCTTGCTCCCAGTCGAGTAAGCGGGAGCGCACCCCGTTTTGGTGGGCGTGCTCCTCAACTCCTCACAGAACCGTGCGTGCAGTATTACCGCACACGGCTCTTCCTACCATCGTTCACAGAATATAGTTAATATCTTTCTTTAAATC
>JBDNGJ010000232.1:0-3543 GCA_041689365.1 Virgibacillus sp. | reverse complement strand
TTCATTTCCTCCTCATGTTTTTTAGCTGATCACATGAAGAGGTTAATAGATTTTTGGATGACTGGCAAGGCTTTTTTAGCGAAAATGCTTATGTACTTTTACACCGCCAAACTATGTATTTTTATTATGCCATAAACAACTCCATCAAAGGCTTAACAAATTTCTCATGCCGTTCCTGTTTGAACCTTTCCAGTTCCTCTGGTGTCATGTCCTTCGTTACCTCCGACACATGTCTTCCCGGAAGTTGATCAAACTCCTCCTTGGTTAGCCATGTTATGTTGCCATTTTCGATAATGAAATGTTTCATGATAATTCCTCCTAAAAATATTAAAAACCCCTTCATGCGTTGGATGCAAAAAGGGGTTTTCTACCGATTTATCACTCAAAGCATAGGCCTTGCTGGTGGGAGCACCTTACATTTGCAGGTTGCTGTGACGTCGTTGAGCCAGTTCTCTCGATCACTCTTGATAGCTATTCAATTACATAAAGTATATATGATTTTTCATGATATTTCAATAGACAATCACCAGCACATTAATTCATCACTGTTGGGTTACACTACTATAAAGGCTTTGTTAAGTTTGTCGCCTTATCAAAATAATGAAATCATAACATAGTTGATATAAACTGCAAAATACTTATTAAAAAATTTGAGTGCTATTATGCCCGCTCCGGAAATAAACTTCACTTTCCGTGGGCGGCTGATGAGCCTCCTTGCTCCTACGTCGCTGCGTAGTCTCATCTAGGCCTCAGCTCCCACAGGAGTCTACGTTTATTTCCTCCGCTGGGTTTGCTAACTTATTCAAAAAGTAAATGCCTGTTGTGATGATATAAACAAGATTCTTGTCCATCTAAACCGGCAGATGGAATATGCGAGACTCCTGTGGGACAGCGAGCCAAAGAGAACCCCACAGGGAGCGTTCTTTGCAAGCGAGGCAGACTTAGTACACCACGTCCTGTGGCAAGCACGTCCTATGCGTTGGAGGCTCGTGGTGAGCCCACGGAAAGCGAGTATATTCCAACTGCGTGATCAGAGAGTCACACTAAATACTACAAATCGGTTATCTTAAGTTACGCCGCATTTTATCAACTGTGAAAATTAAACAACAACAAAACATACGAAAAGAGCCAATAATAATAACCGGATTGCGGTGAGTTTAATGATATGGTTAATCATTCAAAATCTTATCCCCCTCAATGAATTAAATCTATTGAATTCCATTTCACTGTCCCAATTAATTGAAGCCCACAGGGAATTCAACAACACACTTAAATCATACTGGCATCAGAATGTATATTTAACACCAAAATGGTGGTTTTTGGTTATGCTTAGTATACTGCCCGCAATTATCTGGTGGATGTTAGTTAATAAGAAAAGAATTATCGAGATTACAGCATTCGGATTGTTCTATGGTGTTGCAGCGATTATTCTTGATTCTATTGGAAGCAATGCCCTAGCCTGGACTTATCCTTATACCCTTTCACCATATTTACTTCCACAGTTATACCCATATGATGTTGGTGTCGTGATCATTTCCTTTATGTTTTGTTATCAGCTGTGGAGTGACAATTTTAAGAAATTCTTCCTGTTTTCAGGTCTATTGGCTGCTTTTCTGGCCTTTGTAGCTGAACCGAGCATGGAATGGCTAGGCCTTTACAAAGGGCTTTATTGGAAGCATCTTTATTCATTCCCAATTTACTGGGGATTAAGCTTAATATGCTGGGAAATCATTACGTATTTTAAAAAATTGGAACAGGAGAGATAAATGCTTATGTCTTCTGTTCTTTTCTATGGAAAAAGTGAATGTTTTGGCTTTTTACATCGTCTATATAGGTAAGAAGTTAAAAAAGTATTAGGGGAGATTCACATGTCTAACAAAAAAACGTTATTAGTAATTATTATATCTGTGTTATGTCTATTTCTAACTGCCTGCAATCAGAGTGATTCACCTGAACCAGTGGGTGAACAGGATGAATCTAATCAGGAAAATGTGACGGAAGATAAAGAAGAATCAGATGAAGGCCCAAAAAATAACAAGTCAGATAGAGGAAAAAAAGAGCAACCAGAAAAGGATGATAAGAAAAATAATAACTCATCAGATGATTCATCGGAAGAACAGGATGATTCTACCGATAAACAGAAAATTGAAGATGATGGCAGCGCCGAAGAAAAACTCCTGCCTGTCGGAACATTATCACATGGAGATAATGGCGAAAAAGTCAGTATGATGCAGGAAGCCCTGAACCGATTAGGTTATTCATTAAAAGTTGATGGCGATTTAGGATGGACCACTGTCTGGGCGATAAAAGATTTTCAAGCACAGGTATCTGTCCTGAAGATTGACGGCATTTACGGGGAGCAAACACGTGAATATATACAAAAAGCAATAGATGGTGAACTAGAGATAAATCCGGGCACTGGTCTTGAAAAGAATAACGATACTGAGGAAAAGCAAAACCACAATGGAAACAATAGTAACATAGTGTCCAACCCATCAAGTATTCTTGTATTGGTAAATAAAAATAACCAATTACCAGCAGACTATGTCCCAAATAATCTCGTCAATCCAAATGTGAGGTTTCCATTTACAGAAGACTTGCCCAAAAAACAAATGCGACAAGTAGCTGCTAATGCACTTGAAAACATGTTTAATGCTGGAGATAAGGCAGGGGTTGACCTTTTTGCTCAGTCTGGTTACCGTTCATATGATAGGCAAGAAGCAATTTTCGCGGCAAATGCTCGTGAGCACGGTCGTGAAGAAGCAAATCAATTCAGTGCACAAGCCGGGGAAAGCGAGCATCAAACCGGACTGACAATGGATGTCACAAGCGCTGATATCAATTACCGTCTGAATACAAACTTCGCGAATACCGATGAAGGGAAATGGGTTAAAAAACATGCTAGTGAGTACGGTTTTATCATTCGCTATCCAAAAGGGAAAACTAGTATTACCGGCTATCAATATGAACCTTGGCACCTGCGTTACGTCGGCAAGAAAGTCGCCAAATACATTGACAGCAATAATACTACGCTGGAACAGTATCTCGGTGATCAATAATAGTTATTTATTCAAACTTTCGCAGCGTAAAATGAACGCGTAAACTATGAAGGAATAAGGAAGGCTGAAGATACACTACTTGAGTTGACTTTGAATCAACGGTGCGTAGTTGATATAAAATCCGAAGTAACTGCTGGAGTAATGTATATAAACTCTCGTCCTGTCGTCCGGTATCGCTACGGGCGGATGCTTTCCGCGGGCACGGCCTAAGCCTCCTCGAGAAAACCACTCTGTGGGGTCTTAGGACACGTGCTATTCCCGCTGGAGTCACCGCCCTCCGCTCACCCAGACTAGTGCTGTCACACATTTATTCGATAACCATTCCTACTCCAGTCAATAGCGAAGGAAATACACGTAGACTCCCTCCGGAAAGGTTGATATACCAGTGATTAGAATGTGATAATTCTTTTATAAAAATTTTTTTGTAGTTAAAGAACGACAGAAATCTTTCTTAAAGGAAAAAAATGGTAATAACACTGACACG
>JBDNGJ010000231.1:0-3490 GCA_041689365.1 Virgibacillus sp. | reverse complement strand
TTCATTTCCTCCTCATGTTTTTTAGCTGATCACATGAAGAGGTTAATAGATTTTTGGATGACTGGCAAGGCTTTTTTAGCGAAAATGCTTATGTACTTTTACACCGCCAAACTATGTATTTTTATTATGCCATAAACAGTAGGCGATGTCGTAACGGTATGGGTGGAGCAGATTGATGTTGAAAAAGGTCGAATCGCACTTTCAATGATTGAAAATAAAGGCTAAATAAAAACAGCTGATTATCAAAAAGATAATCAGCTGTTTTTGGTTAACTGTAACTATTTAACGCCTTCTGGAACAGATAATCCTAAACCACTTGCGATTCTTTCGCCCCATTCAGGATCTGCTTTGTAGAAGTGTTCAATTTGACGTAATTTGATTTCATCTTTGTCAACAGGCTTCATATGACCTACGAACGCATCGATGAGACGATCTTTCTCATCTGCACTCATTAATCGATATAAATCTCCAGCTTGTGTATAATGGTCATCACTGTCATATGACACACTATCAGCCTCTCCATAAACCTCAAATGGACTAGTTTTTGAAGCTGGGTCTTCTTTTGGCTCAGTATCATAACTGTTGGGTTCATAATTAACCGAACCACTGCCATTACTATAGCGCATTTGCCCATCATACTGGTTATTATTTACTTCGTTAACCGGACGGTTGATTGGCAATTCCTGATGGTTGGCACCAATACGGTAACGGTGTGCATCAGAGTAACCAAATAGTCTGCCTTGCAACATTTTGTCTGGAGAAGCTTCAATTCCTGGTACAAAGTTACCTGGTGAGAATGCAGCTTGCTCTACTTCAGCAAAGTAATTCTCAGGATTACGATCAAGGACCATGCGACCTACTTCGATGCGTGGATAGTCTTTTTGAGACCATACCTTGGTAACGTCGAATGGATCAAATCTATATGTTTTTGCGTCTTCATACGGCATGATTTGTACATAAAGTTTCCATGCTGGGAAGTCACCTTTGTCAATGGAATTGTATAGATCTTCCACATGATAGTCTGGGTTATCTCCAGCAATTTCGCCTGCTACATCTTCATCTAAACCTTTTACACCTTGTTCACTAATGAAGTGGTATTTTACCCAGAATGCTTCTCCTTTATCATTTACCCATTTGAAAGTGTGACTTCCATATCCATTCATGTGACGGAATGTTGCGGGAATACCACGATCACCATGTAAGTATGTGATTTGATGCAGAGATTCTGGTGATAATGACCAGAAGTCCCAAACAGCATTCTTATCTTTTAAGTTTGTCTTAGGGTTACGCTTTTGTGTGTGAATAAAGTCTGGGAACTTAATAGCATCACGGATGAAGAAGATTGGCGTGTTATTACCAACTAAATCATAGTTACCTTCTTCTGTGTAAAATTTAACTGCAAAGCCACGTGGATCACGTACTGTATCCGCTGAGCCAAGTTCACCGGCAACTGTTGAAAAACGAATAAACATTGGTGTGCGTTTTCCGACTTCACTTAAGAATGATGCTTTTGTGTATTTTGATAGATCGTTTGTTACTTCAAAGTAACCATGTGCCCCAGCGCCTTTTGCATGTACTACACGCTCAGGTACACGTTCTCTATTAAAGTGTGCTAGTTTTTCTAAAAGGTGAACATCCTGAATTAATGTTGGACCTCGATTACCTGCAGTAATTGAATTCTGGTTATCTCCAACCGGAGCACCAGATGCTGTTGTCATTCTTTTCTTTTCATTACTCACTTACAGAAGACCTCTCCTTTTACAATATTAATCTCATATTCAATTATAATATAATACTATCAAAAATCAATGTTTAATTACAATTATTTTAATTTAGCACCCTGATTAAATATGTGTTAAAATATTGCTGTGTTAACATGTAGGGAATGATTATATGAAGTTATTAAATGAAAAAGAACTATATGAATTGGTAAATGAACTATCATTGAAACATTTTCATAAACCATTTAAAGATACCATCAGATATAATAATCGCCTTAGAACTACTGGCGGGAGGTATGTACCCTCTAAAAGAGTAATTGAGTTAAATCCAAAGTACTCTATGGAAATGGGGGAAAAGGAAGTAATAGGAATCATTAAACATGAACTAGTGCATTACCATCTTCATATAGAAGGAAAAGGGTATAAACATGGCGATGAGGACTTTAAAAAATTATTAAAAATCACAGGCTCACCACGACATTGCAATCCACTGCCTTCCACTTTAAAACACAATAAACATATTTATATATGTAGAAACTGTTCGCGAGTATATAAGCGTACGCGGCGAATTGATGTTAATAAATACAGGTGTGGAAAATGCAGGGGAAAGTTAGTAGTTGATGAAGGACGAGTCGATGTTTAAGTATGACTATTTTCTTACTGCGTAGGTACAACTAAGGCTTATCTATAGTAAGGTTTTCACTCCAAAAGTATAAGGGATTCTATTAAAGCAAAATACGTTTTCAAAAGAATCCCTTTAACGAAAACCACGTTTTCTAATAGTTTCGATCTGTATGATATAATAATGAAAAGACAACAATTTTAAATAATAGATTGACGAAATATGCCCTACGTGTTAAATTTAATAAGGCTTAAAAAAACGTGTCGACTTCACTATTTATTCTATTGAAACTTATTGACAATGAACGTAATATATTGTATAGTATTTCTCGTCGCAATAATTTGTGGCTTAACACATAACCTGATAAGTATTGAATTACCTTGAAAAATATTTCAGATTATTCCACAGTAGCTGACCGCATGCATCACTTAGTAAGCTACCATGTGCAGGTCTGCGAGGAGTGCTTGCCCCGCTGAATCGATCTTGCAACACGACGAGCACAAAAAACAGGTTGAATTGCCTTGATAACTATTTCAGATTATTCCACAGTAGCTCAGCGGTAGAGCAATCGGCTGTTAACCGATCGGTCGTAGGTTCGATTCCTACCTGTGGAGCCATCCGGAGAAGTACCCAAGTGGCTGAAGGGGCGCCCCTGCTAAGGGTGTAGGTCGCGTGAGCGGCGCGAGGGTTCGAATCCCTCCTTCTCCGCCATTTTATGGCCCGTTGGTCAAGTGGTTAAGACACCGCCCTTTCACGGCGGTAACACGGGTTCGAATCCCGTACGGGTCATCATATATTTTAATAAATAAATCGGTTGGGTCCGGTAGTTCAGTTGGTTAGAATGCCTGCCTGTCACGCAGGAGGTCGCGGGTTCGAGTCCCGTCCGGACCGCCACTGTTGGGCTATAGCCAAGCGGTAAGGCATCGGGTTTTGATCCCGTGTACCCCAGGTTCGAATCCTGGTAGCCCAGCCATTTTTTTATGGATTAAATATATATTCATTATAAGAGCCATTAGCTCAGCTGGCAGAGCATCTGACTTTTAATCAGAGGGTCGGAGGTTCGAATCCTCCATGGCTCACCACCTTTTGCGGGTGTGGCGGAATTGGCAGACGCGCTAGATTTAGGATCTAGTGTTTTACGACGTGG
>JBDNGJ010000230.1:0-52499 GCA_041689365.1 Virgibacillus sp. | reverse complement strand
AGTGGTGGGGAAAATAGCAGTGGTGAAACGCCAAACGAAATAACATACGCAACTACAACAGATGCTGCTGGGTTGTCTCCAATTGATACGAATGATTCCGTTTCATCTAATGTTACGTATCAAATCTATGAAACTTTATTTACACAGGATCCGGAAACTTTGGAAGCAAAGCCGTTATTGGCAAAATCATATGAGACACCTGATGATAATACATGGGTAATTCATCTCAAAGAGGATATTAAATTTCACGATGGAACCCCGTTCAATGCTGAGGCGGTCAAGTATACGTTTGAACAAATTAAAGATCCCGAAAGAGCGGCACCAAGAGCGTCACTACTAGAACCGATATCTTCCATTGAAGTAAGAGATGAATATACAGTTGTTCTTAAAACAGATGAACCTTATGGTCCGATGCTAGCTGCCTTAAGTCATACGAACGCAGCCATTGTTAGTCCGACTGCTGATAAGGAAGGGGACATTAACAAAGAGCCTGTAGGAACTGGTCCATTTGTATTTGAAGAATGGGTGGAAGGAGATCATATTACATTAAAAAGAAATGAAGACTATTGGAAGGAACCTGCTTCATTAGAAAAGGTTACATTTAAGGTGGTACCGGAAACTTCCACAGCAATCTCAATGCTGGAAACAGGTGAAGTACAATTTATCGATGCTTTACCATCTGATCAGCTTCCTAGAATCGAGTCACTTAAAGGTGTTGAAGTTCAGAAGTCTGAAGGAACACGTGTATCTTATTTAGGGTTCAATATGGATAAGGCACCATTTAATGAATTGAAATTCAGACAAGCTGTTGCTTACGGAGTTAATCAGGAAGCATATGTTAAGCAATTGAATGGTTTAGGAACACATAACGAGAGCGTTATTGGGCCGAAGGTGTTTGGTTATAATGAAAAAGCCAAAGAGGCTAGCTACTCGTATGATAAGGAAAAAGCTTCACAATTAATAGAAGAAAATGGCTATAGTGGTCAAACGGTAACACTGCTAACAGCAAACCGTGATAATTATATGAAGATGGCTGAAATTGTGCAGGCTCAGTTAACAGAAATCGGTCTAGATGTAGAAATTGAAACAATGGAATGGGCAACTTTTCTGGAAACAGGAAGAAAGGGTAATTACGAAATGACCTTCCTTGGCTGGGCAAATAGTACTGCTGATGGAAGTGAATTACTTTATCCAAATCTTCATTCAGACAATATCGGTTCCTCAAACTTTAGCAGATATAGTAATGATGCTTTTGATAAATTAGTAGAAGAATCACGTGAAACGGTCGATCAGGATGTTCGTAAGGAAAAACTACATGAAGCGAATGTAATGGCTATAAAAGATGCGCCATGGGTGGTTATGCAACATGGAACAGTTACAGCCGCATACGATGAGTCTGTTAAAGGCTTAGTTGTAGATCCTACTGGTCAGTGGTTGTTATATAACGTTAGCAGAGAGTAGGTTTATTGATGGGACATTTATTACAAGTAGAAAACCTTGTTACCCAATATCGGACAGCGGGCGGGAAACTTCCTGCTGTTCAGGGTATTTCTTTCTCCGTAGATAAAGGGGAGACATTATGCATCGTCGGTGAATCTGGATGTGGAAAAAGTGCTACTTCCTTATCGATAATGGGTCTTTTACCTGCTAATGGGGAAATAACTGGCTCCATATCTTTAAAGGGTGATGAAATTGTAGGTAAATCGGAGGGACAGCTGCAAAAGATTAGAGGCAATGAAATGTCCATGATTTTTCAGGAGCCCATGACTGCATTGAATCCAGTTTTTAGTATAGGTTTTCAACTTAGAGAGCCCTTAATGATTCACCGTAAACTATCAAAAAAAGAAGCTACCAAAAATAGTATTGATTTACTTGATAAGGTTGGGATACCAAATCCTAGTGAAAAATTAAAGCAATATCCACATGAGCTCAGTGGCGGAATGAGGCAAAGGGTAATGATTGCAATGGCATTAGCATGTGAACCCTCCTTATTAATAGCAGATGAACCAACGACAGCTTTGGATGTGACTATCCAAGCCCAAATTATCGATTTAATTGATGATTTAAAAGAACAAATGGGAATGGGCGTTGTGTTCGTAACGCATGATATGGGGGTTGTGGCTGAGATAGCCGACCGTGTTATGGTCATGTATGGCGGTGAAGTTGTCGAGATGGGTGATGTGTACAGTGTCTTTAACAGTCCACAGCATTCCTATACAAAAAAACTTCTATCTGCAGTGCCGAATGTGGATGATGAAAGTAAATTTTGGCTCCAGGAGGCGACTACTGATGACAAATCAACAACCTCTACTTGAAGTAAAGGATTTAAAAAAGTACTTCCCGATTAAAAGTGGAGTTCTTCAACGTACAACAGCCAATGTGAAAGCTGTCCAGAATGTTAGCTTACAGGTACATGAAGGAGAGACTCTTGGTATTGTTGGTGAGTCAGGATGTGGAAAATCAACATTTGGCAGATCGGTTTTAGGCTTAGAGGATATAACAGAGGGTACCATTGAATTTCGTGGCGACCATATTGAAGGTCTGTCAAAACGCAAATTAAAAAAATACAAAAAGGATATGCAAATGATATTTCAGGATCCTTTTGCGTCCTTAAATCCCCGACAACGAATTGGCGATGCTTTGGAAGAGGTGTTTGTAATTCACAGTAGTTTATCGAAAGCGGATAGGCAAAAGCGCGTTCGAGAACTTTTAGTAGAGGTTGGATTGCAGGAGGATCATCATAATAGATACCCACACGAATTCAGTGGAGGGCAACGACAACGAATTGGAATTGCTCGTGCCATTGCACTTAATCCATCATTAATTGTGTGTGATGAAGCTGTTTCTGCACTGGATGTGTCCGTACAAGCTCAGATTATTCGATTGCTGATTGATCTGCAAAAAAGGTATCAGTTAACTTATATGTTTATTTCTCACGATTTAGGAGTTGTAAAGCACATGTGTGATCGTGTGTTAGTAATGTATCTTGGTACGATGGTAGAACTTGGTTCATCTGACCAAATATATAAGAATCCGTTACATCCGTACACAAGAGCATTACTATCCGCGATTCCTCGTCCAATACCAGGCCGGAAAAAGGAACGGATAAAGCTTGAGGGAGATTTACCGAGTGCATCCAATTTCCCAACAGGCTGTCCATTCCATACCCGTTGTCCATTAGCAAAGGAACATTGTAAAACAGTTGTTCCAGAATGGCGTGAGATGGAAGAGGGTCATTTTGTCGCATGTCACGAAGTTTGATGTTTATCAAATAATAATAATATAACTATACGAGGAGGATTATATGAATTCTTTTACCGACCAATCTCATCCATATCCAACAACACGGAATGCAACATATGCTAATAACGGTATGGTTGCAACTTCCCAGCCTTTAGCTTCGCAGGCGGGGCTGGATATTTTGAAAATGGGTGGAAATGCAATAGACGCGGCAATTGCAACAGCAGCGTGTCTTACAGTAGTAGAGCCTACTTCTAATGGCATTGGAGGAGATGCCTTTGCATTAGTTTGGGTGAAAGGTGAATTGCATGGCTTGAACTCAAGCGGGCGTGCTCCTGAAAATATCTCAATCGATGCTGTAAAGGAATCTGGGCATGATGAAATTCCTAAATATGGTTTCACCCCAGTGACCGTCCCAGGGGCACCTGGGGCTTGGGCAGAGCTTTCTGAACGATTTGGAAAACTTCCATTAAGGGAGGTATTACAGCCGGCAATTAATTATGCTACTAAGGGATACCCGTTATCCCCTACGTTATGCAAGTTTTGGAACAAGGCTTATGAGGGGTTCAAGAAGAACTTGAAGGAAGATGTCTTTACACATTGGTTTGACACATTTGCTCCAAAAGGTCGAGCGCCTAGAGTCGGTGAAGTATGGTCTTCATTAGATCATGCCGATACATTGTGCTCTATCGCTGAAACAAATGCTGAATCATTTTATCGTGGTGAACTAGCTGAAAAAATTACTAGTTTTTCAAAAGAAAATGGTGGCTACCTAACTGCTACAGATCTTGCAGAACATAAAGCAGAATGGGTTAAGCCAATTAAAGTGAATTACAGGGGCTATGATGTCTGGGAAATCCCGCCAAACGGCCAGGGTATTATTGCGCTACAGGCATTGAGCATTTTAAAAGGGTTTAATTTTCAAGAAAAAGATTCCGTTGACACATACCATAAACAAATTGAAGCTATTAAACTAGCATTTGCAGACGGGGAAAAGCAGGTAACCCAAGAGGATCATATGGATGTCACGTCTGATGATTTATTGCGTGATGATTATGGGGAATTGCGAAGAAAGCTTATTGGTGATGATGCACTTCTTCCTGAAGCAGGAGAGCCCTCCTTAAGTGGTACGGTTTATTTAGCAACAGCTGATAATGAAGGGAACATGGTTTCATTTATTCAAAGTAACTACATGGGATTCGGCTCAGGACTAGTTGTACCTGGAACAGGAATTGCTTTACAAAATCGTGGCCATAACTTTTCGATGGATCCGAGTCATGTGAATGCCTTAAAGGGTGGTAAAAAAACATACCATACGATCATTCCGGGATTTTTAACAAAAGACAATAAACCAGTTGGTCCTTTTGGTGTAATGGGTGGTTTTATGCAGCCACAAGGGCATGTTCAAGTGATCATGAATACGATTGATTTTGGACTCAATCCACAGGCTTCCCTTGATGCACCACGTTGGCAATGGTTAAAAGGCAAAACTATAGAAGTAGAAAACAGACTACCACATCATATTGCACAAGGACTGTCAGGTAAAGGCCATGATGTACAAATAGCACTAGAACCAAATAGCTTTGGCCGTGGTCAAATTATTTGGCGGGATCCTGAAACTGGAGTATTGGTAGGTGGAACAGAATCCCGAACAGATGGTGCTGTTACTGCATGGTAATTAAAGATAAAACTAAACAAAAGGAAAGCTATCTATGAAAACACATTGGGATTTATTCATTGCCTTTTTCAGAATTGGCATGCTTGGATATGGTGGAGGACCAGGTTCTATTCCGCTCATCCATAAAGAAGTAGTAGATAAATATAAGTGGATGAGTGATGAAGACTTTGGTGATCTGCTGGCATTAGGGAATACATTACCAGGTCCAATCGCAACGAAACTGGCAGGGTATATTGGACATAATGTTTCTGGTATTATTGGAATGATAAATGCGGTATTAGCAACAATCCTGCCGACAATTATTCTGATGATAGTATTGTTAGCCTCCCTGTCATCAATTGATGATCTTCCATGGGTGCAAGGGATGACTGCGGCAGTAATACCGGTTGTTGGTGTGATGCTAGCAGTACTGACATGGCAGTTTTTTGATAAAGCTGTTAAAGGTATGGGCTGGATGCAATCAGGAGTTATGGCTATTATAATTTATGCCTTACTATATTTTGTGAATATTCATCCAGGTATTGTAATTGGATTTTTGTTGCTAATGGCTTTAGTTAGGAAAGACAAAAGTAATAAAAAGAATGAAACGCAACAGCATGTTAGGGAGAAGGAGTGCTGAAAGTTATGGAGTATTGGCATATATTTATGGCCTTTTTTATCCCGGGTATCCTTGGCTATGGAGGTGGACCAGCTTCAATTCCTTTGGTGGAACATGAAGTTGTAGAACGATACGAATGGATGAGTGTACAGGAATTTAGTGAAATGCTGGCACTCGCAAACTCATTACCAGGTCCAATAGCGACGAAAATGGCTGGGTATATCGGTTACGATGAAGGCGGCATACTAGGAGCTTTTATTGGTGTTTTTGCAGCAGTTGCCCCTTCTTTAATAATTATGATATTGCTGGTAGGAATCCTTTATAAATATAAAGACTCCAACAAAGTAAAAAGGCTTACGCAATATGTACGTCCTGTAATCGCAATATTATTAGGTGTTATGGCTTGGAACTTTTTCAAAGAGTCCTATATAGGAATTGGATTTTCGCAGACAGCTTTAATTACAATTAGCAGTTACTTATTAATAGAACGTATGAAAGTACATCCGGCCTTTGTTATTGGGGCTGCACTAGTGTATGGCGGGTTATTATTGGGGTGAGTGATTTTGAAACACAAACATTGAGCTAGATAATTAGTAAATAAGCCTCTCTAAACTATTAGAGAGGCTTACAAATTTAATTAAAATAGCCCTACGACAAAGTCTGCTGCTAGTAGCATAATTAAGGCTACTCCCCAGCCAAGGGTTGTTGGTACTGACCAAACCATAATTTGTTCTTTAACATCTTTTATTCCTAGCATTCTATTAACTACCCAGAATAAACTATCATTAAAGTAAGAGAATATCATTGCACCCAATGCAGAAGCCTGTGCAGCAAGAACGAGGTTTACATCCAAATTAGCAATTATTGGTGCTGATATGGATGCTGCTGTAATCATTGCCACGGTACCGCTTCCTTGAATAAGGCGCACAATTGTTGCAATAAAGAATGGTACTAGAATGGCTGGAATAGCCCATTGTGCAATTTGTTCTGCTATATAATCGCCTGTTCCGCTTGCTCTTAGAACGTTACCTAGTGCACCACCTGCACCAGTTACTAGCAAGATAATCCCTGCAGTTTTAATTCCTTCTTCCATACGATCTAATGTCTCAGCTCGACGTACATTTTTTGTAAGTGTATAAATCGCTGCAATTAAACCAATTCCAACTGCTATAATCGGATTACCGAAAAATTTGATGTAAGAAAGTACGGCTTCATTAACTGAAAGCATACCGGATTCATTTAGAGCACCGACTGTTGTATTCAAGAAAATAAGAATAATCGGTACTAAGATTGGCATGATGGATTTAGTGAATGATGGTAATTCCTTTTCTCTTTCCTCTGAGTCTTCTAGGAATTTTTGATAGGCTTGTTCATTTTCAGGTCGAACAAACTCATCACCATCTTCTTCAGGCAGCTGATAGATTTTTTTACCAATCCATCTTGCATACCAAACGCCAACCATGATGATTGGTACAGAAAAAATAAGTCCGGTTAAAATCATTAACCCTATGTCTGCCCCGAAAATACCTGCGACACCTAGCGGACCTGGAGTTGGCGGTACAGCGTGGTGCGTTGCTGCTAACCCAATTCCCAGTGCTACACCTAAAGCAACGACAGATTTACCTGTTTTTCTTGACAGCGCTTTTACTAATGGATTTAAAATAACAAATGCAGAGTCAACAAATATTGGGATGGACACAATGTAGCCGGCAGCTGCCATTGCCCATTCTTCTTTCTTCTTACCCAATTTTTTGATTAACGTATATGCCAATTTCTCGGCTGCTCCTGAAACTTCTAGCAATCTTCCCATCATGACACCAAAACCGATTACAATCCCGATCGAACCTAGTGTACTTCCAAACCCGGTTGTAATTTCATTGACGACATCTGAAGGGTTCATACCTCCGACAATACCTGTAATTGATGCTGCAATAATAAGTGCAATAAACGCATGAACCTTAGTTTTCAATACGAGCAATATTAAGATTGCTACCCCAAGAATTAATCCTAAGATCATTTGTGTACCTGAAACTTCCATGAATACTTCCCCCTTGTTGTAATGGCTTACATTTAATTTATTTTAGACTGAGGATAGAGAGTTCTATCCTCAGTATCTAATGGTTTCCTATTCTAATGAATCCTTTGTAAATTTGGGAGCATATTGTGCTGCCAGTTTAATGCATTCTTCCATACTTACACTTTCTGCAATGTTTTTTCCGGCAATATCAAATGCCGTGCCGTGGTCAACTGATGTTCTAAGGAATGGCAGTCCATTTGTAATCGAGATAGTCCGGTGAAAATCTGTCATCTTAGCAGCGATGTGACCTTGGTCATGGTATAGGGATAACACTGCATCATATTTTCCGTTTAGTGCCTGGAAGAATACAGAGTCTGCAGGTACTGGTCCATGTACATCAATACCATCAGCTTTTGCAGATTCAATTCCAGGTGTTATTTCATCAACTTCTTCTCGGCCAAATAACCCGCCTTCACCACTATGTGGGTTTAATCCGGCAACAGCCAACTTGCGGCTTTCAATTCCCAGACGCTGTAACGCCTTATCACAGCGTATTAAATAGTCATGAACCCGTTCTTGCGTCATTTGTGCAATAGCATCTTTAAGTGATAGATGACGTGTTAAGAAGAAAATGCGCATGTTTCTAACCTCAAACATGGTAAGTGGATCCTTGGTATCCGTCAATTCTTCCAGCATTTCGGTATGTCCGATATAAGGTACATTTGACGCCTTTAACGACTCTTTATTAATCGGTGTTGTAGCTAATGCTTTCACCGCTCCATCTTGCGCAAAGTTAACGGATGCTTCAATATATTCAAAGGCAGCTTTTCCACATTGAGCCTGAACTTCACCATATTGGAGTTCATCCATGTTGATGTTGTCTAAATCTATGAAGTCAACTGTACCGAATTCAAATTTTCCTTCTTCAGGTGCTGATACGGTGTTTATAATTAATTCTTTTTTAACGATTTCGATCGCTTTTCTAAATACTTTCGCATCACCAACTACAACTGGTTTACACATTTCATAAATTTCCTGATTTGCTAATGCTTGCGCTGTTATTTCCGGTCCAATACCTGCAGGGTCACCCATTGGTATTGCTATTATTGCTTTTTCCAGTGTCATATTGTAGCACTCCTTTTGGTATTTTTAGTTTCCAAGTATTTAACACTTGTATATATTGCTTTTTTATCACCTACCATACCACCCTTTGTTACAATAGGTTGTTCAGGGAAATGACCACCAATCAATGTTCCATATGCGGCTAGTGGTAAGACTTCATCTTTCAACTTTATTCCGGAGGCCATGCAGATGGCACATAATGATGCTGTTACATCACCGCCACTAGTGAAGCATCCTTGAATAGGATAATTTGATTTTTCCATAACTATTCTTGTAATTTTTGCAAGACCATCAGTAATTCGTTTGGCCAAAGCGTCTTGTCTCGTGTTTTCATTTGCTGCGATGGCTTTTAAGTCAATCAAGTTTGATTCTTCTTTATTAGTCGTGATAATCAAAATATTATCTTGTTTGATTTGTTCAAGCGCACTTGCGGTGGCCCGCTGAATTTCCTCCTCCCAGGAATCCCCCATTGTGGCAAGTTTTTCCGCAGAGACGTAAACTGGATGGGAGTTTGTTTTGTCGATAAGGTACCTTAGCTGGCGACTTGTCAAAGTGGTAACGCTGCCAACTGTAACAATAATTTTGCCTGGCTCATTCAATTGATTTAGAAATGCTTTCGAATATGCCGCTGTTAATGGCCCAGGATCAACGGGGATCATTTTCACTGATTGAATGGAGGCCATAGTTTCTGATATGGTATCAATTTCTTCATCGGTTACTGCATCAACTACCACAATCCGATTGCCTTGGTTGATCTGTTCATTAAAAGCTTTATTTAGTTCTTTTTCACCAGCTAGGACTCGGTCTAATCCAATATGTCCAACTTGGTATTTGCTTTGCTTCTGAATAATATTTGGGATAAATGATTGTGTAATCGGCATTACCGGGTCTTTAGCAACATCTGTTTCCTGAACGGGGACACCTTCTACAAGCAGATAACCCCCTGACGAAATGCGTCCGGAATCCGGGAAGGAAGCAACAACTACAGCAAAACCGCTTTCCCCAATCTCATCAAGGACTGTATCCACCTCAAGCCCAATGTTACCGCGGATGGTACTATCTATTCTCTTGCTAATTACTTTGGCATCCCAATTCCGAAAACTTTGCATTGCCTTTTTGACTCTGCTAATGATTACCTGATTATTTGCATATCTAGTATCTGTATCAATACAAACTGCATCCAATTCGTTGGAGTCGGGTATCTCATCCCGATAGACAACCGTTGCGGCTGAAAAACCTTGTTTATTTAAACGAACCCCAGTTGCATTAGCACCTGTTAAATCATCAGCAATTACACCAACTTTCAAGGGTTTCACCTCATTTCAAATTATTTGTATATATTCATCCAGTTCTTCTCTTCTAGCCTTAGGAACTTCATTATCTGTTATAAAACCGGATAAGGACTTTAAGTCGCAAACCTTGGAAAAGGCTTTTTGTTTAAATTTACTGGAATCTGCGAGCAACCACGTTGACTCCGCTGCTCCAATCATAAGCTGTTTTACTAAAGATTTTTCCAATGTTGGAGCTGTTACGCCAGCGTCTATATCAAGTGCATGAGCCCCCAAGAAAAATAAATCAACATGTATGTTTTTTAAAAAATGATGGGTTGCTGGTCCATGTAAGGCCCCAATATCATTTTGGAGTTCTCCGCCAGTTATCAGGACTTTAAGTTCACTGTCGACTAACTCAGCAGCAATTTTAATATCATTCGTAATGATTGTTATGTTCTTACGTGGTTTTAATAGTTTTGCTAGTTCTAAAGTGGTTGTACCAGAATCCAATATTATTATTTGTCCTTCTTTAATAAGGGATAATGTTTTACTAGCAATCTGTTTCTTTTGCTCAATTTGTCTTTCTTCCTTCGTTGAGAAGGGAATCTCGGAAATAAGTGGTTTAGGTAAAACTGCTCCACCATGAATTCGGATCAATAGCCCCTCTTTTTCAAGCTGTAACAGATCCCTGCGTATAGTCATAGGTGAAACATCTAATGACTCAGACAGTTTGTTTATATCCACCTTACCATCGACTTTTAACGCATTTAATATTGAATCTCTTCGCTCAACAGGATTCACATTATTACCCACTTTCTATTGTTCATTTATAACATTGGTTGATAACTATTAACATTATTATTATACTTTCGTTGTTAAATGTCAACAAAAAATGTTCATTTTGAACAGATCAGGATTGGTAATACCTGTCACTTCCCGGTTTAAGTCAGGTAATCTGTAAGCGGAATTTTATAAATGACTTGTTCCGTCTTATTTTTTTGTTAAAAGATAGAGGGGGGTAAGGGAATAAACTCTGAAAATGAATTTGATGGTATCAAGTATTTATGATATTAAAATGTAACTAGTAAACTACCTCTACTGAATGGTATAATGAAATGTGTTTTACAATAGAAGGACAAGAATTTTCCATGGATAAGAGGTATGTATACATGTCAGAAGAAAAGCGTTTAAATAGAAACAAAAAGCCAAAACGGCTCTGGCTTAAAATTAGCTTAGCGGTAATTCTGGTGCTGGGGCTTGGAGTGAGTGCATATGCTTTCTCCATTTATAATGATGCCAAGGATACCGTAAATGAGAAGATTCATAAAAAAGTATCATCCATTGATTATGAATTAGGAAAAAAGAAAATTGAGGCCCAGGAACCACTGAACATACTGTTGTTAGGTGTCGATAAACGTGCGGGTGACAGTGGCAGATCAGATGCATTGATGGTTCTTTCGCTCGACCCAAAAAATAACAAGATGAAATTGATTAGCATCCCCCGCGATACGCGAACAACTATTGTTGGTGAAGGCTTCAAGGATAAAATTAATCATGCCTATGCTTTTGGCGGAACGGATATGTCAATTTCTACAGTGGAAAGTATGCTGGATATAAGTTTGGACTACTATGTGCAAATGAACATGGAAGGACTAACTGAAATGGTTGGAGCTGTTGGTGGAATTACTGTTGATAATCAATTGGATTGGTATGATACAGGTTATTACAATAAGGGGTACCACTATGCCAAAGGTGAAATTTCATTAACTGGGCCACAGGCGATGGGGTATGTCCGTATGCGGTATAAGGACCCAAATGGTGACTTCGGAAGGACAAAACGTCAACGCCAGGTTATTGAAGCTATTATTGATAAAGGTTCCAGTATCGCTTCGGTAAACAAAATTGATAATATGATTGATGTTCTGGGTAAAAATATGGCAACAAACATGGACTTTGACGATATGAAGGACTTGTTATTTAATTACAAAAATGTCAGAAAGAACACAGTAAGTTACATGTTAAAAGGCAGCGGAACTAAAATTGACGGAATCTATTATTACTTAGTTCCGGACGAAGAGATTGCCAAAGTACACGAAATGATAAGTGAAGTGGGATGAGCGGGACAAAGGGGACAGGAACCTTGTCCCCCTTTTTATGGCCAAATTGCTTCTAATCTCTCGTGAATTTCAGATCCTACCCACTTAAAAAAACTGCAAAATTATTTTTCGCTCATCTACTATTCCTCGAAAATAGAAACTTACATGAAGTAAGTCTCAATTAATTCATTTTCCTATGCCAAAACTGTAGTGAAAATTAAATTTTACACAAACGTGTGTTCTTGACTATTTCACCTAAATAAATATATGATTTTACTCGAGGTGATTCATTTATGCCAAGAAGCCCAAGGCGGAAAAGTAGTAATGGGATTTATCATATCATGCTGCGAGGAATAAATAAGCAGACAATCTTCGAAAATGATGAGGATAAACTGAGGCTATTAGAAACAATAAAGCGATATAAAGATATAAGTGATTTCAAGATATACTGTTATTGTTTAATGGATAATCATATTCACCTATTAGTGAAGGAAACAGACGAGACAATTTCGAAAGCGATCCAACGAATTAGCAAGTTATGTATATTGGTACAATACCAAATATGAACGCTGTGGGCATTTGTTCCAGGAACGATTTAAAAGTGAAAATGTAGAGACTGCTCGCTACTTCTTAACCGTTCTCCGATATATTCACCAAAACCCCGTTAAGGCCGGATTAGCCGCTAATGTATTTGAATGTAGATGGACCAGCATAGATGAATACTTCCAAAATCCAAAGTTAGTTGATATTGATTTAGGGTTCAACTTATTTTCCCCAGATCGTAGGAAAGCCACCGAATTGTTCGCTGGATTTATGCAAGTTACGAATGATGATCATTGTTTAGAGGACCACGTGAAGGTTGGCTTTTCCGATAGCGAAGTTAAGAATTATTTGGTAAAACTGGGCGTACCAAACAGTAGTACTCTGCAACAATTGAATAAAAAAGAAAGGAATGCAATTATTTTAAAACTTAAAGGGCTGGATGCTGTGACAATCAGGCAGCTATCAAGAATCACAGGCATATCCAAAAGTGTTATTGACCGTATTCGCTGAATTACAGGGTGAACTGACTGGGGCAAGGGACCTTATGTCCCGCCACCGACTGGGACAAGGGACCTGTCCCTTATGTCCCGTCAAATACTTCACCGGCGATTCCCATGGCTTGGACGGCTTTGGGGAATCCGGTGTAGGCTGAGCAGTGGATGATAATTTCTTTGATTTCTTCTTTTGTTAGTCCGACCTTGAGAGCTGCCTGCAGGTGAACTTTGAGCTGATCAAATGCGCCTTGCGTGATTAGTGCTGTTAGCGTGATGGTCTCCTTTTGTGATAGTGACAGTGCTTCTCTTGAATAGGTGTCACCAAATCCGAACGAAACGATCATTTCCCAAAAGTCTGGTGAAATTTGCTTCATGCCTTCCATGCCTTTGCGGACTTCTTCTGAAAAAAGTTCCTTCATTACATCCATACCGGCCTCATAACGTTTACTGTCTTCCATTTTATTGCCTCCCCATGGTTGGTGGTGTTTCATTCTGATCAACTAAAACTTCCACGACAACCGGTTTTTTGGTTTCTTTTGTAGTATGTAGTGCTTGCTTGATTTGGTCTGTTAAATCATACGAATTCTGGCAGGTATACGCTTGTAATCCCATTGATTGGGCAAATAACGCTGCATCTAAAGGTGTTTCATAAACACCTCCAGTGGATGAGCCGGTCATTTTTTTCATTCCTTTTTCCACCATATCTAATCTGCCATTATTTAAAACGATGAAAAGTACAGGCGAATCATAATTATATGCTGTAGATATTTCTGTACCATGCATAAACATACAGCCATCGCCTACTAAACAAACAATCGTTTTGTCAGGTGCAGCTAGCTTTGCCCCAATTGAATAGCCGATTCCATTTCCCATAGCGCCGAAAATGTCATCAAAAAAGAACGTTCCGGGTTTATAAATGTTAAAATTTTGAATTCCGTAGAACGAGTGGCTGCCATCATCTCCAAAGACTATCGTATCATCAGGCAGAGTGTTTCTCATGGCTTTTAATGCTGTGACTGCTGACATTCGCTCATTTGGATGGTTATTTTCCATTTGCTCCGTCTTTATAGGAGTTAAAAATTCGGAACTGTCTTGTTTAGGTATATCTTTTAACATAACGTTTAAATTAGATCGGATATCACCAAGAACTGGAGTTGTCGGTACATTGATAGATTTCCCGATAAATGTTGGGTCATAATCAAAGTGAATCAGATGTTCTGGATACATTTCCTTTGATAGACCAGGTATGGACATATCACTCAGTTTGGACCCGATTACGATTAATAGGTCTACACCCTGATTGACATAGTCGGTCGCTTCCACTGTGCCCCCTAATCCGAATGCTCCCAGCGAGAGTTTATGATTGGAGATAAATGCTCCCTTACCGCCAGGTGTTGTGATAACGGGTATTTTCCAATATTCAGCAAGCATCTGAACTTCTTCATATGCTCTGCTTGAATGGACGCCTTTTCCTAATAATAAAAGCGGACGTTGCGCTGCATCCAATTTTTCAACAACACCGTCAATAGCAGGAGATATCATTTCACTTGGACTTGGTAAATCTATTTCAAACGGTTCTATCTCTTCTATTAGAATATCAAATGGAATGGATAGATGGACAGGCCCTTTGATACCTGACACAGCTTTTTCCAAAGCATGCTGGAGATAGGATTGCAGCATATCTCCTCGTTCCACCCTGGCACTGAATTTCGTTACTGATTTATACATATCATGGAGATCTGTCCCGAATATACTTGAATCCTGCCCCATAGCTTTACCGGTATCTTTCATGGATGGATGCCCTGTAATAAGCAGCAAAGGTGTATGTGTCGCTTTTGCTTGTCCAGCTGCTGTCAACAGATTAGTACCTCCAGGACCAGAAGTTCCAAGAGCGACCCCAATCTTCTGGTTCATAATCGAGTAGCCAGCTGCCGCAAAGCCACCACCAGCCTCATGCTTACTCAGTACAAACTCTATATCATATTTCCTTAATTCAAATATAATTGGGGAGATAGCTTTACCTGGGATGCCAAATAGATGGTCAACTCCCCATCTTTTAAAATTTGCAGCTAATAATGACGCAGATGTGTTCATATATCTGTTGTCCTCTCATTTTTTGACTTAATTTCTTTTTGCAACTGCAAGTAATTTTGTTCGAATTCTTCAGCTGGAATAGGCTTACTGAAGAAATACCCTTGTGTTTTATCGCAATCGTATAGTTGCAGGAAGTCAAGCTGTGCTTTTGTTTCAACCCCTTCTGCAATTACCTTCATACGAAGATTGTGAGCTAAAGTAATAATTGCTTTTACAATGACAGCATCATTATCATCTTCTGTTATTTCTCCGACAAATGATTTATCAATTTTTATATAATCGATTGGGAAGTCCTTAAGGTATTTCAGAGAGCTGTAACCAGTACCAAAATCATCAATGCTAATACAAATACCAAGAGCTTTTAACTCCTGCAATACTTTTAGGGAGTAATCATATTCCATTGCCATATACTCTGTTATTTCGACGACCAAATATTTTGGATCCAGTTCTGCTCGCTTCAGAACACTTTCCATAAACTTAACAAGATCCTGAGTTAAAAATTGCTGTGTTGACAGATTGACGGCAATTTTTATTGGCTCCCAACCATCTTCCTGCCATTTTTTGTTTTGGGTGCATGCTTCATTTATTACCCATTCACCAATTTGCGTAATTAGACCGCTATCTTCTGCTAGTTTTATAAATTTGCCAGGATAGAGTAACCCCAGCTTCGGGTGCTGCCAGCGAATTAATGCTTCCAGACCGACTATTTTTCCAGTTTTGTTATCAATTTGAGGCTGATAATGTAATACAAATTCATTATGGTCCAGCGCTTTTCGCAAATCAGTTTCAAGTTGTAATTCCTCCACCGTGTTCACTAATAATTCAGAGGTATAAACCGCATAGCGATTCTTGCCTTGTGACTTTGCTTGGTACATTGCATTATCTGCATATACCATAAGCTGTTCAGGTGTGATTGGATAATCAGGATAAGTTGCAATGCCGATGCTGGCAGTCGTATGTAGTTCGTTTGTTGCAACTTGAAAAGGGATATTGAACTGGGATAATATCTCCTCAGCCTTTTCAGTGACATAACTGAAATTATCATAGTCCTTAAGCAGAAAAATAAATTCGTCACCACCCATTCTGGCGAGCACGTCGTTTTCCCCCAGACACATGGACAGTCTCTTGCTTACTTCCGTCAGTAGTATGTCTCCATTTGAATGGCCAAAGTTATCATTAATTATTTTGAATCGGTCAAGATCCAAAAATAATATAGCCAGGTTTCTTTCATTCCCGGACTTAATACTTTCTATTAGTGTTTCTACTTCTTTTTTGATATATCGTCTGTTTGACAGATTTGTTAAATCGTCATGGTAGGCTAAGTAGTTATATTTTTCCTGCAAAGAAAACCGTACAGATATATCCCTGAACTGACCAAATGCACCAACCATTTTCTCTTCTTCATAGATTGGTTGTGCGTCAAATAAACACACAATGCGCTCGTCTTGCTGATTTGTAAATTGTATGACTTCATTTTTAAAGATTTTTTCCTGTTCGAGTACCTGTTTAAAATAATCACCCGTCAGTTCCGAATCACAGATGTTCTTTCCTATTACGGAATGTTTACTATTATTTGAGATTTTTTGAGCAAAATCATTAAATTCAGTTGTCATCCCTTTTTCATCTGTTATGACAATACCATTGCTTGTTCTGCTTAACATGATTTGATTCATGATATTAAGTTTTTTATTTTGCTTCCTTAAAAGGAGCTCTCTTTCAATAGAATCTACTGCTTGTGACAGCATCGTTAAAAAGAGCGGATTCTGAAACTGAATCGGCATCATGATTGATACACTGCCAAGTAGACTTTTTTCATCTGTATATTCAAATGTGTCGCCATAGCATGCTATATTTTGGAGGAACTTGTGATAATGATTTTCCCCTATTAAACTAATTGGATGTTTTTGCTGTAATGTTAGACTTACAACATTTGTTCCAGTGTCTTTCTGCGTAAATTGGCTGCCTAATATAATTCCAAACTGATCAGTGGTCGCCTTTATTGATTCATCACCATCTATATCCAGGAGGTAGCCATTTGCATCCGAAATGACGACCAATATTGGAGTACCTTCTAATGAATTTAACAGCTTATTTGAAAAGAAACTTACGACAGACAGAATTTCGCTGTAGGATTTTCTTTTTTCTGCTAGTTCATTTTTGGATAAAAATACTTTTGGGCGGGACATCACATCTGGATCCATCCCTCTCTCCTCACACATTTGTTTTGATTCCGTTATAAAGTAGGGTTCATTGTTATGCATTTAATCACTCCGAATTTTTTCAAAAATAACAATTCATTATAAAATAAGAATCTTAGGCTGTCAATTTCAGTAAATGCTTTTAAGTGCCGGAATTCAAGTCTCAGAAGTTTATTCAGAGAATACATCTTTCACTACTATTATCGTTTCTAGCGGGAGAAAAGTGTACTCTATCCAGAAAATATTTATTTTCTTTTTGCGATGTCACTTTTTTTACCTGTGTTTCAATTGTATAGTGAGTTAGTATTGCCGGCTGGTAAAGGAAACATGATTTCCTCTCCAAAAAAGTTTTATATTAGAGGAAATGTGGAAATAATATGACAAAAGATACGAATTTTGTAATATAAATGAAACATTTGCATATGCTATTTCGTCTATATAGAAAGAACTTAATGGAGAGGGTGTTATTGTGAAACACATTTTAATGATCAGTGCAGCTTTGACGCTACTGATCGCAGGTTGTGGTACAGCAGAAGAAAACAGCAGCGGTATGGAAAAATCACCAGAAGATCATCAACAGTCACTAAGTGCCTCTGAGCAAGTTAAGTCTACTGCGCTTTTAGGTGTAAATAGTGCCAGCTCCGGTGTTAATGCAAACGAAACGATGAAAAACAACACCTCTGAAAATCAAAATGAAGATGAAACTGATAGAGAGAAAGCCTTTTTAAAGATTCTAGACAACTATAATAATATGTTTGAAAGAATAAAGTCCGATGTGGATTATGACAAATTTAATGAAGAGTATGTTGGATACAAATTTAAAACGATAAAAACGAAAGAGCAGCTTTATAAACAATTCACGGATTTTATGACGAAAGATATGGCACAAACCATATGGAGTGGCTTTGTTAAAGAAGGAGACGGCAGTTTGTATTTGATTCCAAGGGACCTCTATCCAATGTTTAACAAAGAAAATCCCTATACAATAAAAAAATCAAACGAAACCACATATAAACTGGTCCAAAAGCACAAAAGCGAATTACACGGAATATTTGATATGGAATTTGTCTTCACCAAACAAGAAGGACAATGGAAAATAAGCGATATTTCGTTTAACTAGGGGACATAGGGGTCAGGAGCCTTGTCCCAGTTGCGGGTGGGAGTGATTTTAAGTCTGGAATTATTACTAGCCTTGTATTCTCTTAACGTTTATACTTAACAAAAGGAGAGGCTACTTAATGACAGAACAAAATAATGCTTTACCCCCTAAAACATGTACAATTGACAAACTGGTTACAATTGAAGCAGATATAGATAAGGTGATTAACGGTAAAAAAACCGCAACACGCCGAAATGACCGTTATGCGGACGTTGGTGAGGTCATGACCCTTAAAGGTCATAAGATTATAGTGCGGAATGTCTACGAACAAAAACTTTGGGAAATAACAGATGAAGATGCAATGCAGGAAGGCTACCAAAATGCAGACGGATATAAGAACGCCATCTTATCCATACACCCCGGCATGAAATGGGAACCCGAAATGAAAGTATGGGTTCATGAATACGAGTTCGCAAAATAGCGGGACAGAGGGGACAGGTTTACTGTCCCGCACGCAGCGGGACGATAAACCTGTCCCTCTTGTCCCTATTCAATCTTGTGCTTGAAGTTTGTTAGCTTTTCTAGTGTTTGGTTGGATAAGTCTTGAAGCTGTTTCTTGTTGGGTGTTTCTTTTTTGGCCATTGTAATTAACGGATAGAGACTTTTTTCGATATTGGTGTAATCTTCCGGGTACTCTTTTTCGACTTTCTTTTCGATCCGGTCCCATCTGTTTTCAATTTCTTCCCCTAGCTTGTTAATTTCACTAGTATTGTTCTCTGACGCTGTTATCTTTTTTAATTCTTTTGTCGTGGTAATCACTTCGTTGGTACCTCTTAAAATATCTTCCTTATTACTAGGCTCATGCATCCTACGCATATCCGCGTTATTAAACCCTACTAACACGAAGCCTATTATGGAAATTATCCCAATGTAAAGCAGAAATTTTTTCATCGTATTGTGCCTCCTTATTTTTTCTACCTTTCCCAATATTTACTAGGTTATTCATTTTTTTCTAAATATATTATGACAATATAAATAGGAGGCCGATCCTCACTCCGCTATTTGTCCTTTTAAACCTTATTTCCCGTTCATTTTGTGCATTTAGCGGAATAAGGATCGCATCGCAACCGAGTTTAGATTACAAACAAAAAAGGGTACAAATCGAAGTGCGATTTGTACCCTTAATATTGATCACCAGTTTAAATTAGCGCTGTTCCAATCGTTTAATTCTCTCATCGATATCAGGGTGAGATGAAAAAAGTGCGATTAGGCCGCTTTTTCCATTTATTTTCATTGTCTGAACTGCTGAATCGTCGGTACGATCCTTAACACTAGCTCGGCCTATGTGATTTTTCAATGAACGCAGCGCATGGGCCATTTTGTCGCGGCCAGCTAAATCTGCGCCTCCACGGTCGGCATGATATTCCCGGTGACGTGAGTAGGCACTGACGACAATACTTCCAAGAATCGAAAATAAGATTTGGAAAATAATAATCGCCGCGAAACGGACGACAAATTGCATTTCTTCACGAACAAATCGTGATGCAATAATTGCTGCAATTCTTGAGAAAAAGACGACAAACGTGTTAACAATTCCCTGTAATAATGTCATGGTTACCATGTCGCCGTTAGACACGTGGGCTACCTCATGGGCAATGACACCTTCAACCGCTTTATCGTCCAAGTTGTTCAATAGACCAGCTGAAACAGCAACAAGCGACCGCTTCTTGGTAGGACCTGTCGCAAATGCATTTACCTCACCAGACTGATAAATCCCAACCTCAGGCATATGCATTAATCCAGCTGCACGAGAAAGTCGGTGAACTTTTTCAACGACAGCGCGTTCAGCTGCTGATAATTGGTCATTTGGATCAAGGACTTTGACTTTCATCATTTTCTTGGCAATCCAGCGTGATATAGCCAGTGAGAAGAACGATCCTATAAAGCCTACCAGCAAGCTGAATACCATTAGTGATACATAGTCAATTCCTAAATAACCACTGCTATTTTCAAAAGAACCGCTGATCCCTGTATAAGTTGTAATTAGTGACCAGGCGATTACAATTGTCGTTAAAACCAGAATGTTTGTAATTATAAAAAGTAATATTCGTTTACCCAATTCATTTCCCCCATTTTTAGAAAAACTTGGCATTAGTTAAAGGGATTCTTATAAAAACGTATTTTGCTTTCTTAGAACACCTTATACTGTTGAGTGCAAGCCTTAATATAGATAAGCCTTAGTTTCACTTATGCAGTTCTTCTTTTAACTGCCAAGATATACAATATTAGCATACCATGATTCCACTATAGTAGAGAAGTAAGTTGTTTTGTTAAAATTTTCTGTTGACAACGAACATATACAAGATTACTCAGATGTGGTGCTACTTCCTACAGAATGATGTTTGCCATTCAGAGAGATAAGGATTGAATACATAATCAACCTCCTCTTATATTTTGGAAGAGGAGGTTTTTTATTGATTAGAAAACTATAAAATTTAAGTACTTGGAAAACTGGGCTTCCGAATCAGCCACGTCCAGCTCCGACGTACAAGACGTACTAGTGCCTAGTGGACTTTTATCCCCTGTCTATGATAAGTCAACATCGAATCCTCCATTAAGCTGGGCGATGATTAGGCAGGAGCTATACTATGCTTCGTTTAAAAATGGTTATGCAGGGGAAAATACTGTATAGACTAATTAATGGAGTGATTTATGTGGGTAATATGACAGGGAAAACAATTATCATTACTGGTGCCAGCAGTGGTATTGGTGAGGCAACAGCTGAAAAACTTGCCAATGAGGGCGCCAATGTTGTTCTTGCTGCACGCAGGGAAGAACGACTAGAAGAAATCAAAAAAAGAATCAGCTCTGAAAATGGCAGCATTGCAATAAAGAAAACCGATGTTACATCGAGAGAACAAATGCAGGAACTTGCTGATTTTTCTATCAAAGAATACGGAAAGATAGATGTTCTATTCAATAATGCAGGGTTAATGCCATTATCCTTTATGAAAAATCTGAAAATAGATGAATGGGATAGAATGGTAGATGTCAACATTAAGGGTGTGCTTTATGGTGTAGCTGCAGTACTTCCACATATGCTGGAGAAAAACGCTGGCCATATTTTAACAACATCTTCCGTTGCGGGGCATGAAGTCTTTCCAAGTAGTGCTGTTTATTCAGGGACGAAGTTTGCAGTTCGAATTATGATGGAAGGACTGGCAAAAGAAGTGGCACAAAGTAACATCCGTACGACATCCATTTCTCCGGGTGCAGTTCAGACGGAGCTTACAGATACAATCACGGATGAAGAAGTTCTTTCTAATTTCAAAAAGGGTGTTGGGTCCATGACGCCACTGAATAGCGAGGACATTGCTGAGGCTGTCTATTATGCCGTGAATCAGCCAGAAAATGTAGGTGTTAATGAAGTGATTGTTCGTCCTAACAATCAAGGATAAGCATTTTGGTTAAGCTGTCAGCCTTTTAACAGGATGACAGCTTGCTTATTGGTATATATAGGGCTACATGCGTGTTATTATTTAGATAGATTATAGTTGATAATCAGGAAAGGATGACTCATTTTGCAACAACAAATTAAACTTATAAATAGACCGTCAGGAACACCGACAAAGGATGATTTTGAATTTACCGAAGCGCCGATTGGAGAGCCTGCTAAGGGTGAAGTACTTATCCGTACGAATTACATATCGGTTGATCCTTATTTAAGAGGAAGAATGAATAATGTGAAGTCTTATGTCCCGCCATTTGAATTGGACTCCGTAATTACAAGTGCTGTGATCGGGCAGGTTATTGAATCAAAGTCCGCACATTTTGAAAAAAATGATGTTGTAACAGGGGGATTAGGATGGCAGGAGTATTCGGTTGTGCAGGAATCTGAGGTGCGAAAAATTGATACGAATCTTGCCCCAGCATCAGCTTATTTAAGCGTGTTAGGAATGACAGGCCTAACAGCCTATTTTGGATTGCTTGATATTGCTGACCCTAAAGAAGGTGAAACGGTCGTTGTATCAGGAGCAGCTGGAGCTGTCGGTTCTGTTGTAGGCCAGATTGCCAAAATTAAAGGTGCTTATGTCGTTGGTATTGCTGGTTCAGATGAAAAAATAGAATACCTTAAAAATGAACTCGGATTTGATGCAGCGATTAACTATAAAACAGTGGATATTAAAACGGCATTGGCGGAAGCGTGTCCTAATGGAATTGATGTTTATTATGAAAATGTTGGCGGGGAAATTGGTGACGCTGTCCTTCCGCTATTGAATAAATTTGCGCGTATCCCTGTTTGCGGAGCTATTTCTGCCTATAATAATAAGGAAGCTGATATTGGATTACGTGTCCAAAGCTACCTGATTAAATCAAGCGCATTAATGAAAGGCTTCACTGTCGGTGATTATGCTTCCCGTTTTAAAGAAGGGTCTGAAGCGTTAGCTGGATGGCTGCAGGAAGGAAAAATTCAATACGAAGAAACTATTACAGAAGGATTCAACCAGACAATTGATGCATTTCTGGATCTGTTTCAAGGTGCAAACTTAGGCAAAGCAATTGTGAAAGTTTCCGATATAGAGTAAGTAATAGAAGGGTGCGTTTCCATGATGGGACGCATCCTTTTTGACATATATTTACAAGAACCAGGGGGTGACAGGTACGACGTTCAGATTGAAATTTGACAATAATGGGTAAAGCTAAATAGATTGTTTGAGATGGAAGGGAGCTGAATAATGTGTCTGCTAGTAAGATTAAATTACTTAAAAAGGAAGTCATTGCGAATGATACGATGCTGTTTCACTGGAAAAAGCCTGAGGGGATGGCGTTTAAGGCAGGACAATTTGGTGAGTTTAATTTAATTGAACCAAGTAAGACAGATGAAAAAGGAAACTCAAGAGACTTTTCATTTGTATATGCACCAGCTGAGAATAAATTAGCTATCGCGACAAGAATTCGTGATTCTGCTTATAAGCAGGTCTTAAAGGATTTACCGGAGGGCACTGAAGTTGAATTCAATGGACCATATGGCGATTTTTCCCTGCATGAAACGGAATCGACACCTGCCGTATTTATCATTGGAGGTATTGGTATCACGCCAGTTCGGAGCATGATTGCCCAGGCAACAATTGATAAATCAGCACATGACATGACGTTGCTGTATTCGAATAAGACACCTGATGATGCACCATTTCTGAATGACTTTGAAGCATTTGCAAAGAAAAATGATAACTTTACTTTTGTTCCAGTAATGACTCGAGCTGAATCTAATTGGAGCGGGGAAAGTGGTTATATTGATGCTGATATGCTTAAAAAGTATATTTCAGACGTAACTGTGCCACTTTATTATCTGTCTGGCCCACCCGGTATGGTCTGGGATATGCGGGAGATGCTGCTTGAAGCTGGGGTGAAAGATAGTAATATCATTACTGAAGAATTTCCGGGATATTAAACGAGAAAGTTAGTTCTGTCCTTAATGGTCAGAACTTTTTATTGTAATGGCTCAACTTTCGCAGCGTAAAATGAACGCATAAACCTTGAAGGAACAGAAAGGCTGAAGATAAACTACTTGAGTTGATTTTGGATCAACGGTGCGTATTTGATATAAAATGCTGCGAAGTACATTTTAAAAGTTTGAGTGCTATAATGCCGCTCCGGAAAGACACTTCGCTTTCCGTGGGCGGCTGATGAGCCTCCTTGCTCCTACGTCGCTACGCAGTCTCATCTAGGCCTCAGCTCCCACAGGAGTCTCCGTGTATTTCCTCCGCTGGGTTTTGCTCGCTTTATCCTGTAAACTAATCAATGCTTATTGAGACATTGCTTCTTATCCATAGGGAACACTTCATTCTCTAATCGGGAAATCTCTATCAATGAGGGCAGAATACGTAGACTCCTCGAAAATTAAAACCAATTTTCTTCGTGCGATGTAATGCTGCAGAAGCTTTCCTTGCTTATGAAAGCGCATTTTGCTTTCTTAGAACCCCTTATACTCTGGAGTGCAAGCCTTAATGGCGAGTGCCTTATGCAGTAAGAAAGGATTTAACTTTCTTAACTGCCAAGTCAACAACAAAGAATGTTCTGAATTTAACAATGATAGCCATTTGAACTTATTCTATAGATGCGAAAGTTGAGTAATGAAAAAAAGTGAAAGTAGCTTTAACCTCTGTACGTGGTGATAAGTCAAGTTTTCTAATATAATGGAAACAGTTAGTAGAAAGGGAGAGGTGTGAGAAGTTATGCTTACAAAGAAGTCAGTAATTGGTGTTATTGGAACAGGCGTAATGGGGAAGAGTATGACGTTAAATCTGCAAAAGGCAGGTTATCCCATCAATCTCTATACCCGGACAAAAGAAAAAGCACAGGATTTGTTGGAAAACGGCGCTGAATGGAAGGGCTCTGTTGCTCAATTAGCGGAAACATCAGATGTTATTATTACAATGGTAGGTTATCCATCAGATGTGGAAAGCGTCTATTTTGGAGAAGACGGAATTATTGAAAATGCCAGGCCTGGTACATATGTTGTTGATATGACTACATCCAAACCAGCACTTGCCATTTACATTAGCCAAAAAGCAGCAGAAAAAAATATTCATGTATTAGATGCGCCGGTATCAGGCGGTGATGTCGGTGCGAGAAATGGAACACTTGCGATAATGGCTGGTGGTGAACAGCATGTATTTGATGAAGTTTTCCCTATTTTTAATGTGCTTGGAGAAAATATTATTTTACAAGGGAAAGCCGGTGCAGGTCAGCATACAAAATTAGTAAACCAAATTGCCATTGCATCGAATATGGTTGGTGTTTGTGAGGCGATAGCCTATGCCAAAAAATCAGGGCTTGATCCTTCCCGTGTTCTGGATAGCATTACAACTGGTGCAGCTGGAAGCTTTTCTTTATCAAAGCTAGCCCCGCGGATGCTTGCTTATGATTTTGAACCAGGATTTTATGTAAAGCATTTTATCAAGGATATGACCATTGCGCTGGAGTCGGCACAAGAAATGGGCCTATCCACACCAGGGCTTTCACTTTCGCTGGAACTGTATAAAGAGCTTGCCGAAAAGGGAGAAAACGACAGCGGAACACAAGCATTGATAAAACTATTTCAATAGCGAGATACCTGTAACTACCAAGATAATACATATAAAGGCTGGTGATCTGATGAAATTAGAAGTAATTGTACAAAATGGACAGGAAGCAGTTCAGGCTGAGAAGCTTGGAGCGGATCGGCTTGAACTCGTTTCTGCTATCCAGGAGGGCGGCTTGACCCCGAGTTATGGAACAATCAAGCAAGTAATGGAGAGGGTAACCATCCCTGTGCAGGTTATGGTCCGCCCACATAGCTATCATTTCTGCTATACAAATGAGGATTTGAAGGTTATTCGTGACGATATCGATGTCATTCAAAAACTTGGCTGCAATCGCATTGTTTTTGGGGCATTAAATGAGGACCTTACAATTAATACATCTATGCTGGAGGAACTTATCCGGCTTTATCCTAAGCTGGATATCACATTTCACCGGGCATTTGACGAAGTACCATCACAGCAAGATGCATATGAAACGTTGGCAAAATACGAGCAGAACGTGAAGCGGATCCTAACGTCAGGTGGTAAAGCAAGCGCTGAAGCAGGAAAACAACAACTTCGAGAACTTGTAGAAAAGGGAAGTGGGCCTGTCATTATGCCGGGTTCAGGACTTACACCTGCAAATATCGAGGAAATTCATGAGGCTGTAGGTGCTACTCAGTATCATTTTGGAAAATCAGTGCGAGTGGGCAATTCGTTTGGAAGTGGCTTTGATCCGGATGTGATGAAGGGTGTTCAGGAGAAGTTGTGGTAGGTTAGCTGTCCTACCCGCCCTTTGCCTTATTCTGTTGAATTTAACTATGACCAAAGATTTATCGGAACTGTATCCAATTTGACGATCCTGATGAATATAATTGGTTGGTTGCTGGAATGATTAGTTTGGTAACACTTTAAATCAATATGAAAGGAAAGTGTCTTTTATAGCAAAGTATCTTAATCTCGGAGTTCACTTTCCTGTTCAATGGATCGAAGGGAAAGGATTTCTAAAATTCTTTCCTGCCGTTTTTTACTTTCAAATAAGTCGCTTAAATGCTCCGTGTTTCGCACGATTTGGTTGAAATTACGATTATTTTGTTCTGAATTTCTGTTTAATTTCATTTCAATTTGTTCCATATCATCTTTTGTTGCCATGGATTTTAGATCATCCTTAGTTGCCATGTACTTTAGGTCATCTTTGGCAACCATGTTAGTTTTAATGTTCCTTATTTCGTTTACTAGTTGTTCAAATAGTTTCTCGGTCATTGTTATATCCTCCTCTCCATAATTTTCAGAACCCTTATTAATCAAAATATACCACGTAAACGCTTCTCTCGCAATTATTGAAATGGTTTCTGCATGATGAAAAAAATGAATTATTATGTTTGTTATCACTTGATAAATAAGTTTTTGATGTAGTAACTGGAAGTATGAATTAATAATGAATAGCTAAAATGAATTTTAGTAGATTTTTTCAAGAAACTACATTTTTCTCATTATTTCCCGGGAAATGACAGATTGTCCGGATTTTCGACATTTAAACACTTTTGTTGGAAAATTTCATGTACAATTAAAGAAAGGTTGCAACTATTCAAATTGGAGGAGTTTTCATGACTAAAGTTCGTTGGGGAGTTTTAAGCACAGCAAACATCGCACAGAAAGCACTTATTCCTGCTTTCTTGCGTTCGGAAAATGCTGAGGTGACAGCTATAGCTAGCGGGAGTGACGTTAGGAAGGCTGAAACGATAGCGAAGAAGTTCGATATCCCGTATACATATGATGGCTATGACAAACTATTGGATGATCCGAATATTGACGCTGTTTATATTCCGTTGCCAAACCATCTGCATAAACAGTGGGTAATGGAAGCAGCTAGGAAGGGGAAACACATTTTATGTGAAAAGCCTGCAGCAATCAATGCGACTGATGTTCTGGAAATGAGGAAGGTTTGTGAGGAGCACGGTGTTCTTTTCATGGAAGCGTTTATGTATCATTTCCATTCGCAGCACATTCGAGTTAAAGAGATAATTGATTCTGGTGAAATTGGTGAAGTGAAGTTAATGCGTGCTGCTTTTTCGTTTTACCTTGCCGGGAAAGAAAATAATATCCGCATGAGCAGTCAAAAGGGAGGCGGCAGTATTTATGATATCGGGTGTTATGGTATTCATTCAATAAGAAATATACTTCGGGCTGAACCAATTACTGTTCAAGTGCATGGTGTAGTTGACTCTGAGTATGATGTGGAAACTGAGGCAGTTGGATATATGACATTCCCAAATGGTGTGCGAGCAATATTTGATTCGAGCTTTAATATGGCACACCGAAGTGAGTATGAGGTGATTGGAACAGAAGGGCGGATTATTGTTCCAAGAGCATACCGTCCTGATAATCATGGTAACGATGGGGTAGTGGTTGTTGAGAAGGCTGGTGTTCAGCGAACTGAAACTGTAAACAGCGATCAATATCGGAGCCAGGTGGAGCATATATCACAGGTGATTATAGATGGAAAAAGCCAGTTGTATCATGACTTTGATAATACGATAAATAATATGCATGTGATTGACGCCTGCTATGAATCAATCGAAAAAGGCTGTTCAGTTCACTTAGCATAAAAAAGTAACCCTAATTTGTCAATTCTAACAAATTAGGGTTACATTTTACCTTTATGCTTCTAATGCTTTTTTTTCGAAATCTACATTTAAAAATTTCTCTGCCGTTATAGCAGCAACACCAAGCGCAGTAGAGTGGGTGTTCAATTCCGAAAAGTAAATGTTTAAATCACTATGCTGATACCATAACGTATGGGTTTTCATTCTTTTTTCCAGTGTTTTCTTAAGCCACTTTTCTGAGGTTGCTATCCGGTTACCGATAATAATTTGATCTGGGTTAAAGATATTTATAATATTGTTCACACCGATTCCCAAATAATCCCCAATCTTTTCGAATAGCTTAATTGCATCAGGATTGCTGACCTCTGCTAGTTCATTAATATCCTCGAGTGTAAGTTCATCATTTCCTTTTGATTGTATACCTAATTGTTTAGCTTCATTCAACAAAGCTTGTTCAGATGCGTATAATTCCCAGCATCCCTCATTACCACAGCGGCATTTAAGTCCGTTAGCTTGGATTGTCATATGTCCTAACTCACCTGAAAAACCTTTGCTGCCTTTAAACAGTTTTCCGTTAAGGATTAGGCCTACTCCGATTCCAATGCCTGCACTAATATAGATTATGTTGTCAGCGTTTGTCCCTACCCCAAATTTCTTTTCCCCGTAAGCACCAGCATTTGCTTCGTTTTCAATCGTAACGGGGACATCATATTTGCCTTCTATAATAGGTTTTAGGTCCACATTTTTCCAGCCTAAATTTGGTGCTAGTAATACTTCTCCGTTGGTACTTACCGTGCCTGGCACACCTATACCAATTCCAACAATTCCATATGGACTTTCAGGTGTGGAATCGGATAAATAATCAATTACTTCAATTAGCCGTTTTTCTATTTCCTCATATGACAATTGGCTATAGTAGATTTTTTTCTCTAGGCAAATGTTTCCCTGCAGATCGGTTAGTGTTCCAAGTAAATAATTAACACCTAAATCTATACCAATTGAGAAACCGGCAATTTGGTTAAAGTGTAGCATGACAGGCCTTCTGCCACCGCTTGATTGTCCTGGGCCTGACTCGGTAATCAACTGTTCCTGAAGCAGTTCATTCACCAAAGATGATACAGTTCCTTTATTAAGCCCAGTTTTATGGGCAACTTCCGCCCGTGAACTTGGTGATTTAACTTTTATTGTATGCAGTACTAATGATTTGTTTCCTTTTTTAACAACGAATTGATTCCAAGTTTGATTTATTCCCATAGTTACCGTGTTCTCCTTTTCCCTTGATATTTAATTATACTACGCTTCCTTTACTTAGAACGTTTTTAATAGTATAACACCATTCAAACCAGTTATAAAAAAACGTACCCTTTATATTAACTATTATCGACAGCTAACTATTATTATAAACTTTGTTTATTCGGTAGACAAACGATGATTTATTTGCTATTCTATACACATGGAATTAGAAAGCGTTTACAAAAACGAGGAGGTATAAATATGTTGAGGAAGAAAATAGTGTTTTTGTTTGCTTTACTTGCTCTAGTAATGTTGGTGCTTGCAGCCTGTTCTGGAGACGAAAGTGGTGACGACGGTAGTAGCAGTGATGAGGCTGAAGGTGCTGAAAAAACGATTGAGTTTATGCATTTATGGCCAGAAGGTAGCTCAAAAGACCACTACGAAATTGTAAATAAAATTGTTAGTCAATATGAAGAGGATAACCCGGGTGTCAAGGTTGAATTGGAGATTTTAGGTAATGAGCAATACAAAGAAAAACTGAAGGTGCTTTCCGCCTCCGGAGAACTACCTGATGTAGGGATGACATGGGCGGCAGGATTTTTAAAGCCTTATGTTGAAGGAGAAATGTTCGCTCCTTTAAATGATGTGTTAGATAGTGGATTACAGGAAAATTTTGTGTCGGGAACAACTGAAGCATATGCAATTGACGGAAACACATATGGACTTCCATTGGAATTAAATATCGCACCTATTTTTTATAATAAGGCAATATTTGAAGAGAATGGTTTGGAAGTTCCTAAAACATATGAAGAATTCAAAAACGTTATTGATACATTACGGGAAAATGATGTTGCACCTATAGCTTTAGGTAATAAAGACCGCTGGACAGGGTCATTATGGTATATGTACCTGGCTGACCGTATCGGTGGCGCAGAAACATTGACAAATGCAATTAATCGTTCTGGTTCGTTTGAAGATCCTGCTCTTATAAAAGCAGCGGAAGAGATACAAAATCTGACAGATATGAATGCATTTAATGAAGGCTATAATGCCCTTGCTGACCAAGAGGCTAAAAGTCTGTTTATGAATGGGCAAGCAGCAATGTATTTAATCGGTTCATGGGATTTGCCTAACTACACTACAAATGAAGATGTGCCACAAGAGTTCAGAGATTCGGTTGGTTTCTTTAACTTCCCAACTGTTGATGGTCAAGGAAGCTTGAACAGCTGGGTTGGTGGACCAGGAGTTGGATTATTTGTAGCAGAGAATTCTGAGGTTAAAACGGAATCCAAAGAATTTGCTTCTTACTTTGTCGAACAATGGGGACAACAGGCTGTGACAGAAGCTGGGGTTATACCAGCAACTAAAGTGGATACGAGTTCTGTAGACCTGCCTGAAATGTATATTAACGTACTGGATGAATTAAGCGCAGCGGAGAATATTACACTATTCGCAGACGTTCAAATGGATTCTGATGTAGCACAGGTTCACCTGGATGCAATTCAGTCATTATTTGGCGGTGAGATAACACCAGAGAAATTTACGGAATTACAGGAAGAGGCGCTTGCTGAAGGTGAATAGTATATAGGTGAAAGGACAAAACGTTTAATGATATGTCCACAGGCTGTCGATATAAAACTCGGCAGCCTTGTTTTTTTGCAGAGAAGAAAGTATAAATACTTTCTTACTGAATAAGTCCAACTAAGGCTATCACCATTAAGGCTTGTTGATAAGCTAAGTTTTCTAAGTGAAGAAACAGAGCAACTAGTAATCTGCTATACTGTTACTGCTAGCTTACATGTCTACTGATTTAACTAACTGACATAAACTTTGTTTATCCACTAGACAAACAGGTGATATTTTGATATTCTAAAATTGCACTTTAGTAAGGACAGTACTTATTAAAGTTTTTAAAAAACAAAAAAGAAAACGGTTACAATGGAGCTTGGTGAAAAATATGAGGCTCACATTATAGGTTTAGCGCTTTATATACAATCAATTGGGGGTGAAGGTTTTGAATAAAGTTATGTCTAACAAGCTAATGATTGCATTGTATATCCTTCCTGCACTTCTGCTGATTGCTGTATTAATCTACATACCATTAATTCTAACAGGCTACTATGGCTTAATGGAGTGGGATGGAATCGGTGAGATGCAATTTATTGGTCTGGAAAATTATATTAATGCTGTTCAAGATGAGAAGTTTTGGGAAAGTGCAATGCACTCCTTCTTACTGGCAGCCTTTTCTACATTAAGTTTAATAATTTACTTAGCAATATCTCTTATTTTGGCCTCGAAGATAAAAGGTGCTGGTTTACTTAGGAAAATATATTTAATACCAATGCTTTTATCCTCTGTAGCTATTGCTCAACTATGGATAAAGATTTACAACCCAGCAAATGGTATTTTAAACAGTATTCTAGGATCAATAGGTATAGATGATCCACCAGTTTGGCTGGGAAATCCCGATGTTGTACTGTATGCAATCTTTATTCCCATTTTATGGCAGTATGCGGGCTTCTATATATTGATTTACTATGCTGCTCTTAAAAATATCCCGGATTCACTAATTGAGGCAGCCAAAATAGATGGAGCATCTCCTTTACAGATAGCATATAAAGTGAAGTTGCCTCTGATCATGGGGGTTATAAAGGTAACTATTGTATTGGCTATTGTCGGGTCGTTAAAATATTTTGATTTAATTTACGTTATGACTGGTGGAGGCCCAAGTGGAGCCAGTGAGGTTATGGCCTCATATATGTACAAATTGGCCTTTTCAGTGTCTGACTTTGGCTACGGAAGTGCAATCGGGTTCTTATTATTAATTATTACACTTATTGTTACTGTATTCATCCGCAAGTTAACTGCTACTGATGATGAAGTGCAGTACTAGAAGGAGGTTAAATACATGAATCGAATCGGATATTTAATTCTTTATTTTTGCCTAGGGGTAGTAGCAGTCTTTCAAATTTTTCCGCTAGTATGGCTTGTTCTGTTTTCGTTAAAGGATACCAGGGAAATTTTTGGGGGTTCTCCACTCGCTCTCCCGCAGGATCCTAAGTGGGAAAACTACATAAAGGTTTGGGAAAGTGATATAGGAATCTATTTTTTCAATAGTGTTTGGTATACGGTAGTGGCGATTTTCCTAACTGTTTTATTGGCGAGTATGGCTACTTTCGCTATCACACGGATGCGCTGGAAACTCAGTTCGCTGGTCTTAGGGTTATTTATGGTTGGTTTGATGATACCAATTCATTCGGCGCTGATTCCGCTCTTTAAAATGTTCCTGACCGTGAATTTAATTGATAATCCATTATCGATTATTATTACTTATACTGCTTATAATCTTCCGATAACGATGATGATACTGTTAGGTTTTTATTACACCTTGCCACGTGAAATTGAGGAAGCTGCAATCATTGATGGCTGCTCTATTAATCGGCTGTTTTTCCGTATTATCATACCAATGACAATCCCTGTCATGTCAACAACAGTTATCATAAACATGATTTACAATTGGAATGAATTTGTATTTGTGAATACCTTTATTAGTTCAGACAAGTATAAGACGCTAACGGTGGGGATTCAAAACTTTGTTGGGCAATATATGACTGATTGGGGTGCAATCGGAGCCACACTCGTTATTAGTATTGTACCAATTTTAATCGCGTTTTTCTTCTTCAGTAACAAAATTGTTGAAGGAATATCAGCGAGTGCAGTAAAAGGATAAATTAATATAGAGAAAGGTTGATTTAATGGCTATTATCCAAAACCCAATATTAACAGGATTTAATCCGGATCCAAGTATTTGTCGTGCCGGAGAAGATTACTATATTGCTGTATCTACGTTTGAATGGTTCCCGGGAGTAGGAATTTATCACTCAAAGGACTTGAAGAATTGGCGGTTAATTTCAAGACCGCTTAACCGGCTGAGTCAGCTAAATATGATGGGGAATCCTGATTCAGGAGGCATCTGGGCCCCAGCGCTTTCTTATAGTGATGGGAAGTTCTGGCTTATTTATACGGATGTCAAAGTTACAGACGGAAACTGGAAAGACAGTCACAATTATCTCGTCACATGTGAAACGATAGATGGTGTTTGGTCAGAGCCGGTCCATTTAAATAGTTCAGGATTTGATCCATCTTTATTCCATGATGATGACGGCAAAAAATACCTAACGAATATGCTTTGGGATCATCGTTCAGGGAACCATAATTTCTATGGTATTGTGCTTCAGGAATATAACGCTACTGAGCAAAAGCTTGTTGGAAAATTAGAAGTTATTTTTAAAGGAACAGACATTAAACTAACTGAAGCGCCTCATTTATATAAGATAAATGGATATTACTACTTGTTAACCGCTGAAGGTGGTACAAAATATGATCACCAAGCTACAATTGCACGTTCTAAGGATTTGAGAGGGCCGTATCAAGTTCACCCTGACAATCCATTGATTACATCTTGGCCGTATCCCAGAAATTCATTGCAGAAGTCAGGGCACGCTTCGATGGTTAAAACGCACACAGATGAATGGTTTTTAGTCCATTTAACAGGAAGACCTTTGCCAAGAGAAGAGCAGCCTTTGCTCGATCCACGTGGATTCTGTCCGCTTGGCAGGGAAACCGCAATTCAACGAATAGAATGGGAAAATGACTGGCCATATGTCGTTGGCGGGAATGAGCCATCACTTGAAATTGAAGGACCTTCTATAGAAGAAGTGAAATGGGACAAGGATTATCATGAAAAAGATGACTTTAATTCCGTTAAATTAAATCCTCATTTTCAGACATTACGTGTTCCATTAGGGGAGGAGATTGTCTCGCTAAATGACAACCCTGGTCATTTACGATTATATGGAAAAGAATCATTATCATCAAAATTCACGCAAACATATGTGGCACGGCGTTGGCAGCACTTTGAATTTATTGCTGAGACAAAAGTTGCATTCGAGCCAGATACATTTCAGCAATCTGCAGGTCTTGTGAATTATTATAATACACAGAACTGGACATCAGTGCAGGTATCCTGGCATGAAAAGAAAGGTAGAATACTGGAACTTATGACCTGTGATAACTTTACATTTGATCATCCTCTCAAGGATAACGAAATTATTATCCCAAATGATGTGGAATATGTGTATCTCCGGGCGGATGTTCAGACAAACATTTACGAGTATTCTTATTCGTTTGACGGAGAAAATTGGACAGTTATCCCAATCCAGTTTCCTTCCTACAAGCTGTCAGATGATTATATTCAGGGTGGAGGATTTTTTACAGGTGCATTTGTTGGCATGCAGTGCCAGGATACATCTGGCCGAAGCAAACATGCTGATTTCGACTACTTTATATACAAAGAAAAATAAAATACAGGCAGAGAAAAATTCCAGCTTACCTCCTGTAGGAGAGCCGCTGGATTCTCTTTTTCTTATTTTGCGCGTTTTCCCTTTCTTTCAACTTTTGAAAAAGCATTAAGACAAAGCCACATCGTTATAAATGCATAAATGCTTGCACCAAATATAAAAGCCAATGCCGGCACTACCTCTATAATAAAATAAATGGATATGAGGCTAATAATAATTAGTAAACTATGAAGCGGGGTAATTAACATTACAAGGAAAGCATTCTTGATTACTTTCCCCAACTTTAAATCATAATGAACAAATGCCGGGAAGATATAGAAAAAGAATAATAGAAACAGGAACATAAATATATATAATGGTAAATACGTTAATCTAAGTAAATCGTTTACATTTACCTCTATAAACAAAAAGTCAATTCCTATTAGTATGACTAACCCGCTGATAAACAGGCCAAGTAAATTACTTTTTATAAAGTCCTTCTTATAAAAATTCCAGAATGATTTAAAAACTGGAATGTCTGCTTCGCCATAGAGCCATTTTCTTATCACGGCGAACAAGGATACCGTAGCAGGGAAGATACCTAAAACTATACCACCAGTTAAGGTGAACACTATCCAGAGCAAATTTACGTAAGCAAATCTTGTGATCCATTCTAACACACTATAAATAAAGCCACTTGTACTATTCAAGGGGGAATCCTCCTTTTGGGATGTTCCATGTGGTCCATTATAAATTAATCATTTCTTCATGGGAAGAAGGTTATCTATGTTTATTATAAACTTTGTTCATGTGATAGACAAACTAACTTTTGGTTGGTATACTTTTATGTAAGCAGTTACATTAACGTAGAACATACATACTCGCGGAATTCGGACTGTTTGATGTATGCGATTTCAAAATCCTCATTTAAGATTTTATAAATTTATTGGGAGGTTATTATAATGACATTTTTTAATGATATTGGGCAGATAAAATATGAAGGAGCAAATTCTACTAATCCATTCGCATTTAAGTTTTATAACCCGGAAGAAAAAATAGGAGATAAAACGGTTGAGGAATACCTTCGTTTTGGGGTTGCCTATTGGCATACATTTACAATGGATGGTTCTGATCCATTCGGTGCAGGTACGATGGTCCGGCCATGGAATAACTATAAAGGGATGGATTTGGCTAAAGCTAGGCTAGAAGCTGCCTTTGAATTTTTTGAAAAACTGAATGTGCCATATTTTTGTTTCCATGATGTAGATATTGCCCCTGAAGGAAGCAATCTCAGAGAAACGAATAAGAATCTGGATACGATTGTTGACCTGATGAAGAGCTATATGAAGGACAGTAAGACTAAATTACTTTGGAATACAGCGAATAATTTTACACACCCGCGTTTTATTCATGGAGCAGCCTCATCTAATAATGCAGACGTTTTTGCATATTCGGCTGCAAAAGTTAAAAAAGGATTGGAAATAGGTAAAGAACTGGGTGCAGAAAATTATGTTTTCTGGGGTGGACGTGAAGGCTACGAAACACTTCTTAACACAGATATGAAACTGGAAATGGATAACTTAGGAAGGTTTTTCCATATGGCTGTTGATTATGCAAAAGAAATAGGTTTTGATGCTCAATTTCTTATCGAGCCTAAGCCGAAAGAACCGACTACACATCAATATGATTTTGATGTAGCCAGTGGATTTGCCTTTTTACAAAATTACGATCTTCAGAACTATTTTAAATTTAATATCGAAGCAAATCATGCAACACTGGCCGGGCATACATTTGAACATGAACTTAATTATGCACGGATTAATAATATGTTAGGCTCAGTTGACGCTAACCAAGGACATCCATTGTTAGGCTGGGATACGGATGAGTTCCCAACGGATCTGCATGCTACAACATTAGCAATGTATGAAGTGATTAAAAATGGTGGTCTAGGCCGTGGTGGGTTAAATTTTGATGCAAAAGTTAGAAGAGGTTCATTTGAAGCGGAGGATTTATTCCATGCACATATTGCCGGGATGGATAGCTTCGCAGTCGGGTTAAAAGTAGCTCAAAAGCTAATTGATGATAACGTACTTGAAGATATTGTTGAAAACAGATACAGCAGCTACAAGGAAGGAATCGGCTTAGATGTTGTTCAAGGGAAAACTGATTTTCATAAGCTGGAGGATCATGCTCTGGGATTAACTGAAATCAACCATCAATCCGGACGTCTGGAGCAAATTAAGGCAACGTTAAATCAATACTTATTAAAAGCTTATGCTGGGGAGTAATGCTATGAAATATGTAATCGGTATCGACTTAGGAACCAGCGCGGTGAAGATGTTACTGGTTAACAGAAATGGTGAAGTTGTACACGAAATCTCAAAAGAATACCCTTTAATTCAGGGAAAAACCGGATACAGTGAACAGGACCCTCATGTATGGGTGGAACAGACAGTTGCAGGGCTATCTGATCTGTTGACGAATAGCAACATCAACCCTGATGAAATTAAAGGGATTAGTTTTGCGGGACAAATGCATGGTTTAGTTTTGCTTGATGAAAATTATGAAGTATTACGCAACGCTATCCTCTGGAATGATACGCGTACGACTGAGCAATGTCAGCAGATTTATAATTCTGTAGGCGAAGAAAGACTGCTGGATATAGCTAAAAACCCTGCACTGGAAGGATTCACATTACCTAAACTGTTATGGGTAAAAGAACATGAACCAGCATTGTTTAAGAAGGCAAAGAAATTCGTCTTACCAAAAGATTACCTGCGCTATAGGCTGACAGGTCAACTGCAAATGGAGTTTTCAGATGCAGCTGGAACATTACTATTGGATATAGGCAGGAAAGAATGGAGTACGGAAATCTGTGATTTAGTTGAGATTGATTCAAGTCTTTGCCCGCCATTAGTTGAGTCACATGCTGAAACAGGTGAGATAAGTGCTGAAGTTGCTGGCATTACTGGGTTATCAAAATCGACAAGCGTATTTGCCGGTGGCGCAGACAATGCCTGTGGTGCGATTGGTTCAGGAATTCTGGAGGATGGAAAAACCCTTTGCAGTATTGGAACTTCTGGTGTTGTGCTTTCCTATGAAGGTAGTGATGAAAAGGAATTTCAAGGTAAGGTTCATTACTTTAATCACGGAGCATCTAATGCTTTCTATACAATGGGTGTTACTTTATCGGCCGGGCATAGTCTCAGTTGGTTTAAAGATGTCTTTGCCAAGGATGAATCGTTTGAGGATTTAGTGGCTGAAGTGAATTCTGTTCCAATTGGATCTAACGGCTTGTTGTTCACACCTTATCTGGCAGGCGAAAGAACTCCACATGCAGATGCTGCGATTCGGGCAAGTTTTATTGGCATGGATAGTTCGCATCAGCGAAAGGATTTTGTTCGAGCGGTTCTCGAGGGAATTACTTTTTCTTTAAATGAATCGATTAACATTTTCCGTAATAATGGAAAGACGATTGATTCAATAGTTTCAATTGGTGGTGGTGCGAAAAATGATGTCTGGCTCCAAATGCAGGCTGATATTTTCGATGCCAGAATCATTAAACTTTCAAGTGAGCAAGGCCCTGGAATGGGAGCGGCAATGTTAGCTGCATACGGTAGTGGCTGGTTTGATTCATTAAGCGATTGTGCGGCTGGATTTTTACAAGTAGATAAAGCGTTTATTCCGGATAGGGATAATGTTGAAGTCTACAAAAAGTTATTCGGTGTATATCAGGAAATATATGGTCAGACGAAAAAAATGAATGAAGCACTTTTAGAATTTCGCAAATAAATATACTCACTAAAAAAAGGCTATCTCAGAAGTGTTAAACGCTACTTGAGATGGTCTTTTTAATATGTAAAGACTGTTTTCTAAAAGATTGTTTTTGACACAAAAGATATAAACTGCGAACTAACTACTGGAATAAAATAAACTCTCGTCCCTCCGTCCGGGGGCGTTACGGGCGGATGCTTTCCGCGGGCAACGCTTCAGCTTCCTCGGAAGCCAAAACCGCTTCCTGCGGGATCTTCAGCTGTTGCTATTCCCGCAGGAGTCACCGCCCTCCGCTCACCCGGACTAGTGTAGTGCTGTCACAAATTTATTGTTATAGCAATTGCTACTCCAGTCAACAGCGAAGGAAATACACGTAGACTCCTGTGGGAGCTGAGGCCTAGATGAGACTACGTAGCGACGTAGGAGCAAGGAGGCTCAACAGCCGCCCACGGAAAGCGTAGTGTATTTCCAGAGCGGCATAATAGCACTCAAACTTTTTGAAAAGTACTTTGCATTTTATATCAACTGCGAGGGTTAAGAGCGTCAAACGTTATCAAAAAGATCCTAATATAAAAAGAATAGGTTCAAGTTACTGAAGGGGGGTGTCTTTTTACAAATAAGTGAAGATTAGTCGGCATTGTTGAAACGAAAAAATTACTAGAAAGGGGAATTGTACAGATGTTAAAGGTTCTAGGAGTAACAGTTGTTACAGGGTTAGCTTTGTCGTTATTATTACCTGCAGGGACAAGCGTTGCGGGTGCAGAGGAGGGCTATGAATCAAAAAGTGCTTTAGAGGTAACGCCGCTTGAAGAAAGGTATGATGATTCCTTTCCTATTGGGGCTGCTGTTGAACCGTATCAGCTGGAAGGAATTCATGGAGAGGTATTGAAGCACCATTTTAACAGCATTGTTGCTGAGAATGTGATGAAGCCTATCAATATTCAGCCACAAGAAGGAAATTTTAACTTTGAAGAAGCAGACAAAATTGTTCAGTTTGCCAAAGAAAATGACATGGATTTGCGTTTCCACACGCTTGTTTGGCATAGTCAGGTACCGGAATGGTTTTTCCTGGATGAGGAAGGCAATCCAATGGTAGATGAAACAAATCCTGAACAACGAGAAAGAAATAAGGAGATTTTACTTGAACGTCTGGAAACGCACATTAAGACCGTTGTGAAACGCTACAAAGATGAAGTAGATGCCTGGGATGTTGTCAATGAAACGATTGACCCTTATGCATCTAATGACCGGGGATTACGTGAATCAAAATGGTATCAGATTACTGGGACAGACTATATTAAGAAAGCTTTTGAGACTACGAGAAAATATGCCAAAGAAGATGCCAAATTATTTATTAATGATTATAATACCGAAGTAGAACCAAAAAGAGACTATCTGTATGATTTAGTAAAAGGTTTACTGGACCAAGGGGTTCCAATTGATGGAGTAGGACATCAGGCACATATCCAAATTGGGTGGCCTTCAATTGAAGATACAAGAGAATCTATCAATATGTTTGCTAGTTTAGGGTTGGACAATCATATTACAGAGTTAGATGTCAGCCTCTATGGATGGCCGCCAACACCTGCTTTTGCAGATTATGATGAGATTCTAGCGAGTGGACGTCTGCTGGATCAGGCAGAGCGCTATAATCAGTTGTTTGAGCTTTATGAAGAATTAGATGATAAAATCAGCAATGTTACATTCTGGGGCATTGCCGATGACCATACATGGCTTGATGATCGTGCTGAAGATTACAATAATGGGGTTGGGAAAGATGCACCATTTGTATTTGATCCGGATTTCAATGTAAAACCTTCCTATTGGGAAATGATGGATTATAATTTAGATGAGATGCGGAAACTTATTGGTGATTTTGCACAAGAAGGAGAGTTTGAAAATTGCGGTGCTGCTAGATCATTACAAGCACAATTAGATTCAGTGATTCATTTTGATGAACGGGATGATACTGAAAAGGCCATTTTCCATATGGAGAAATTTATTCAAAAGCTTGAAGGTGAGAGGGAGAAAGGGTTAATATCTGAAACTGCATTCAGTACCCTCAACCAAAATAGTGCTTACTTAGTACGAAAGTGGAAATAGTTAATGAAGGTAAAAGCCATGTACCAGCATGATGCTGGTATATGGTTTTACGCTGGCTTTCAGTCTTTAATTAATTGGAGGAGCTAAACTATATGAAGTATAACCAACTAGGAAATACAGATTTGAAGATAAGCGAATTAAGTTTTGGTACATGGGCTATTGGTGGGGCATGGGGAAAACTTAACGATGATGATGCTTTACGTGCTTTGGATCGAGCGATGGATAAAGGGGTGAACTTCTTTGATACCGCAGACGTATACGGCGATGGTCATAGTGAGGAGCTATTAGCAAAGGCAACAAAGGGAAGGGAAGATTCTGTTCACATTGCTACTAAATTTTGCCGCGCCGGTGATATTCATGATCCAAAAAACTATTCCATGGAGCGTGTAACAGAGTACTGTGAGAACAGTTTAAGAAGATTGAATCGTAATCAGGTAGATTTGTATCAAATTCATTGTCCGCCAATGGAAATTCTCAAGGACGGCCGAGTGTTTGAGGCATTAGATAAATTAAAGAGACAAGGGAAGATTCGCTATTATGGCGTAAGTGTCGAAACAGTTGAAGAAGGTTTATATTGCTTGGAACATACAAATGCAAGTTCACTACAGATTATCTTTAATATTTTTCGTCAGATGCCTTTAGAGGAACTATTACCAAAAGCTTATAATAAGGGGGTAGGTATTCTTGCCCGTGTACCATTGGCAAGCGGGCTGCTTACTGGAAAGTTCAGTGAAGATGCTACATTTGAAACGGATGACCATCGAAATTTTAATTCTGATGGTCAGGCATTTAATGTCGGTGAAACGTTTGCTGGACTTGAGTTTAACAAAGGAGTAGAACTAAGTCGAAAGCTAAATTGGATTGAAAACGGCAGGGGTACTATGACCCGTGCGGCACTGAAGTGGGTTTTAGAACATCAAGCAATTTCCAGTGTTATTCCGGGATTCAAAAATGTGGATCAAGTAGAGGATAATTTACAAGCATTGGGTGTAAAAGGATATTCATCCGAAGAGCTGGAAAGACTAGCTTCATTTTATCGTCATGAGGTACATGAACATATACGGGGAGTTTATTAAAAATTGTAGGGAGCTTAGCCAGAATCGGTTAAGCTCCCTATCTTGATCAGGCACCAATCCTACCCGAACTTAAACTTGGTTTTTGAATGATAGCTTTCTTCAGGATGTAAGAGAATTGAAGGTAAATCGTTATATAGCAATGATGCTGGGTGCTTTTGCGTCTCTAGGCAAAGTCCCAAATACCTTTCTGATCTACCTTCGTTAAGCATAACCCCATCGTCCAGGTTATTGGAGGTATATATAACAATTCCTGGTTCATCTGTAGAGACTGTTAAAGTCCGCCCGCTTTGTTCCTCTTTTACTGTTACATCTGATTGATTTTGTTTCTCCAAAAAATAGTAATGATCATATCCGTTTCCGACTATTTTATTCTGTAAATGGCTCGAGTAAATCCCATCTTTAATATACTGGCCTGACGTAAAGTTAAATGGCGTGTTGTTAACATTAAGTTTTTTGCCTGTTGGGATGAGATATTCATCTAATTCTGCAAATTGGCTGCTTCCTATCGTTACATTGTGATTTTCTATTGTATCCTTCAAGTCCCCACTTAAATTAAAATATGTATGATTGGTAAGTGCCAGTGGCGTTGTTCTATCTGTTGTTGCATCATATGTAATCGTAAATTCATTTTGATTGTTTAATTCATAGATAACATCAACATGGACATTCCCAGGATAACCATCATCCTCGTCAGGGCTTTTATGTGAAAGCTTCACACCTACCGATGTTTCTGTTTTAAAGGGACTCGTCTCCCACATAGCTTTATGAAACGCTGTTGTGCCACCATGTAAATGATTTTCTCCATCATTAGCAGTTAATAAATATGACTGATTATTCACCTTAAATGTGGCGTCTTTTATTCTTCCAGCGACACGGCCGATAATGGCTCCAAAGAAAGCAGGATTTATAATGTAATCCTCGTAGTTCTTAAATCCCAGAACTACATTCTCAACTTTCCCATTATGGTCGGGAGTTCGTATTTCTGTTATTGCTCCTCCATAATTAAGAAAGCTTACTTCCATTTGGTTATCATTGGAAAGTGTGTAGAGCTGCCATGTTATATTTTCTTCAGGGTTAATGTTTTTTGATGTAATATTCATTAAGTGCTCATTTCCTTTTATTTAAAGTGATTGTTATTCCTTCAATTCCCAATAGTCTTTTTCAAAAATACTCATCAACACGGCATCATGATACTCACCGTTCACATAATAGTGCTCAATCAATTCCCCTTCAACATGAAAACCGGCTTTTTCATAAATATGAATTGCCTTTTCGTTTGCTTTGTCTACAATTAAATAGAGCTTGTGAAGGTTAAGGGTGGCAAATGCATAATTCATTGCCAACTGAGTTGCAGTACTTGCATAACCATTCCCCTGATGTGAGGTATCGATCATAATTGCAAATTCCGCGTACCGGTGTCTCTGGTCTATACCATACAAGCCTACAAACCCTAGCTTTTCCTCTTTATGAGTTAATATAAATTGTCTCTCCCGTGTGCTATCCTGGTTTTTTTCATATTCATCCTTTAGCTTTTCCATAGACATATAAGGTTCTTCAAACCAATAATCCATCACATCCGGATTATTGTTCAGCTTGTGTAAAAACTCCAAATCATCTTTTTCCAATGTGCGTAGTCGAACATCTTTTGACATGCTGCGTAATCCTCCAATCGTTTATCCATTACCTATTTATACTATCATAAATGAAGGGAAGCGGGACAAGGTTCCTGTCCCCTATTGTCCCATGATTGATGATATTGTATTGTCACTTTATACTATATGTATTAATAAATAAATTATAGAAAGGGATTGATATCGTTGGGGAAAAGTAAGAAGAATAATGCCACTTGGGCAGAAGCTAAGAAACGTTGCCGTCTGAATCAGGCCGACATTAAAATGGCGAAGGAGCTTGGTATGAAGCCGAAAAGTTTACTAAAAAATGTCCCTTCGTCTGATCAGAAATGGAAAGCGCCTGTAAAGGTGTGGGTTCGTGAGTTATATGAGAAAAAATTTGGCAGCATACTTACCATTGATAAAAAAGATACTTCACCTAAAAAAGAATATGAATTCTTGGATGAGGAGTTGCCTTTCTAATGACATCAACTATAAAACAGTTGTCAGAAGCTGAAATTAGAGCGATTTTGCGAGCAGCGGATGAAATTATTGCACAAGGCGGACGAACGCTTCTTGCTAAAATTTTAAAGGGTTCACGTGAGAAGAAGATACTTGAATTAGGGTTGGATAGTTGTCCGACTTATGGGTGGTTTCATTCGAATAAAGTGGATGAAATCAAACTTAAAATTGATTGGATGATAGATTATGACTTTCTGGACATTAAATACAGCGGGAAGTTACCGATGATTATTTTTACCGAACGAGGCTGGGAAATTGAGCGTGATCAGCGTATAGAAGAATTTTTGGAGGAATGGAACCAGTGGCTGACAGATAACATAGAAAATCCTGATATGAGTTATTTAAAAGATCGAAATCGGAAAATGATATTTTTACTTCTTGATAGAATTAAGGAAACAGGAAACAGAAACTACATTCCTTATTTAAAAGAATGGGCAAAAGTTGATTACAAAAAGGTGAGAGCTGAGATCCAATCAACAATTAAGGTGTTGGAATCGAATGAGCCCATTGATCAACAATCCGTAAGTGAAAGAAAGGAGTCAATTCAAGAAGCATTGAAGGGTTTAGCCCCGCAGGATCTTCTTTTAAAATGCTGGGAATGCGGTGATCGTTTTACGTTTACAATAGGTGAGCAGCAATTTTATAAACAAAAAGGTTTCGTTCACCCCAAAAGGTGTGAATCGTGTCGGGGGAAAAAATATTTAGATTTTATGTAGACCGGAAGTCTTCTGAAATGTATCAAAGCCATTTTGTATTATTCAACCATAGAAAATTTTCCCAAATTAAAAAAACAGCTATTGCGTAAAATAATAGCAAACGGAATGGAGGTTTTTTATGAAGGAAAATAATCAGCGTAATGGCAGATATACGGTTGCAGGAACAGATATTGATGCGGTTAAGGAACAGAGTTGGCGTTCAGGATTGTCTTATAATGAAGCAAAAGAATGGATTGCAAAGACATCAGGTGGCCGTGGTACCAATATTTACAGTGATACGAATGCGGAAGAGGTTAAACAGAAGAACCAGCAATCTAATGGTAACCAGAAGTAAGCGAATAGCTTTATAATAAGAGGCTGGACCAAAAGTGTTCTAGTCAAAGCGAAATCCGAACTATGATTAAGAATTCTTAAGATAGAATTCGAATTAGTTCGGATTTATTTTTGTTACACATTGTCTTGATGGTTGGGTGCTTAAATTCGTTCCGGCAGAATACTTCGCTTTCCATGGGCACGACCTCAGCCTCCTCAGAAGCACAGAACGCTTCTTCCGGGGTCTTCGGAACGTGCTGTTCCCATAGGAGTCTGCGTATTCTGCCTACACTGATTGAGATTTCTTGGTTAGAGAATGAAGTGTTCTCTATGGATATGAAGGGCTGTCACAATAAACATTGCTTAATTTAGAGGATAAAGTGAGCAACACCCGCGGAGGAAATACATGGAGACTCCTGCGGGAACCGGCTAAAACCGGTCGCGTCCTGTGACCAACGCCGGCACTAGAGCGTCCTACTCGTCGAAGCAACAGCTGAAGATCCCGCAGGAAGTGATTTTTGCTTCCGAGGAAGCTGAAGCGCTACCCTATGGTGCGCGGAATGTATTTCCGAAGCGGTGTCAAAGCACTCAACTATTTTTCCATATTTTTATATCAACTACGTATTAGACCCAACCATTGAAAATAAACGTTTGTTAGACATTCTATCCTGTTGTTTCTTATCTTTAAAGTGGAAAGTTTTTATATACCAGCCCCTAATTTGTTTTCAAGAAATCCAGCCAGTTGACATATTTAGAAAATTCATTATACACTGTATTCAACAATGGTGAATATAAGTAAACAATGATAAATATAATTTTGTAAGCGCATTCTTTTTCCTTAACAAAATCTTAGGAGGCTTCATAATGACTTCATATATTTCGGGATTTTATAAGTTAACGCCGGAACAAAGACTAAATAAAGTAACGGAGCGTCTTGAACTTTCAGATGATGAAAAAAAGATTATAAAAGGGGATCATGGTTTTACGACTGAACATGCAGATCGAATGATTGAGAATGTGATTGGATATTTACCTATTCCATTAGGAGTTGCGGCTAACTTTAAAGTGGATGGAAAGGATGTTTTTGTGCCAATGGCTACCGAAGAACCATCTGTTGTGGCGGCCGCTAGTCATGCTGCGAAATTAGCATACAACAATGGAGGCTTCTCGACTTCATATTCTGGTTCAATTATGCGAGGGCAGGTACAAATAACGAACTTGAAAGACCCTTATGGTGCATTAGCACGAATCTATGAAAATAAAGATGCGATTTTACGAGTTTGTAATGAACAGGATCAAACGCTTGTGGATTTTGGTGGTGGTGCGAAGGATTTAGATGTACACGTTATTCAAGGTGAAAACGAAAAAATGGTTGTTGTTCATTTACTTGTTGATACAAAAGATGCCATGGGTGCTAATGCTGTTAATACAATGGCTGAAGCTGTTTCACCGTTAATTGAGAATATTACTGGTGGTCAGGTAGTCTTACGCATTTTGTCTAATCTTGCTGATCAGCGGATTGTACGGGCACGGGCTATATTTGAAGATCCATTTGGGGGAGATCAGGAGGCAATTAGTAAATATTTGAAGGCACATCAGTTAGCCGTTGCTGATCCATATCGTGCTGCGACACATAATAAAGGAATCATGAATGGCATTTCTGCTGTTGTTCTGGCAACAGGAAATGATACAAGGGCTGTTGAAGCGGGTGCTCATGCATACGCTTCGATTACGGGAAGATATCGTTCGCTAACACAATGGGAGCTTGGTGAAGATAATTCGATTATCGGTACGATTGAGCTGCCATTAGCTGCAGGATTAATAGGAGGCGCAACGCAATCGCATCCTGTAGCTAAGCTTGCAACAAAAATTTTGCAGGTGAAAACAGCTGAACAGCTGGCAGGAATTATTGCAGCAACAGGTTTGGCACAGAATTTTGCCGGGTTAAAAGCCTTGGCAAGTGAAGGTATTCAAAAGGGTCATATGAAGCTGCATGCAAGAAACATGGCGTCAATGGCCGGGGCGAGAGATGACCAAATCGATCAGGTTGTTAGACTTGCAGCAGAACAGGAAAAGTTCGGTTTTGATGCTATTAAACAAATTGTGCAGACATTACAGAAGTAGTTTTTTTCAATAGAACCAGGAGGGGTAAACATGCAATGGCCAAAATATGTTCAATTGAAAGAAGTCGGACCTCGCGATGGTTTGCAGAATGAAAAGACTTGGATTCCGACCGCAGATAAGGTGGCTTGGATCAATAAGCTCTCTGATTCGGGGATAAAAGAGATCGAGTATTCATCATTTGTTCACCCAAAGTGGATCCCAGCCTTATCTGATGCACGTGAAGTCGGAAGGCAAATTAAGCGGAATCCGGATGTCTTTTATTCGGCACTTGTTCCAAATTTGAAGGGACTGCAGCATGCCATGGAGACTGGAATTGATGGTGCATCGATATTCATGTCGGCAAGTGAAACACATAATCGAAAAAATATTAATAAATCTATTGCGGATACATTTCCGGTGCTGGGAGAAGTGGTTCACGAGGCAAAACAAGCAAATAAGCGTGTTACAGGCTATGTTTCTACTGTATTTGATTGTCCTTTTGAAGGAAAAGTTACACCTGAACAGGTTATCGGTGTTTGCGAGAGATTATTTGAATATGGAGCAGACGAGATTTCTTTAGGTGATACGATTGGTTCAGCAGTACCATCCCAAGTGGAACAGCTGCTTGAAGCCGTTCTTTCCCGTTTTCCAGAAGATAAGATTATCATGCATTTTCATAATACAAGGGGGATGGCAATTGCCAACATTATGAGATCACTTCAATATGGCGTTTCCCGATTTGACAGCTCTGTTGGTGGATTAGGTGGTTGCCCATATGCACCGGGGGCAGCAGGTAATGTGGCAACAAATGATGTGTTGTATCTGTTACATGGTTTAGGAATAGATACAGGAATTCAGGAAAGCAAGATACAGGAAGCAGCACTTTTTATCCAGGACAAACTGCAAAAAGAACTGCCAAGTAAGTCACTTGCCTATGCTGTTAGTGCAAAGGGATGTTAATGTAATTTGACACAATTTCGTATACCAGGGGGTGAGATTTTGAACGAAGAAGAGAAGAATTATGTGGATGTGTGGGGAGATAATGTGAAAATTAAAGATCTTGGTATCTCTATGGCGCTTTGTATTGCTTTTGCTCTTGGTGGATATATAATCGCTCCAGGTGAGGCGCCTCAACCGTTAATTACTGGCCTAGTCGGTGGTGTTATTGGCTTTATAGTAAGCAGTATAATTATTAAACCAAAACGTACTATTTCCAAAATGAGAGAGGATGATTAAACGTTGGATATGATGATTATTTTACAAATGATACTTGCTAGTGTAGGAGGGGCTGCCTTATATACGCTCATTGGAATCGCACCAGGAACAGACGAGACAGCAGTGCTAGCTCCCGTGACTATTGCACTTGTACTTGTAGGGGTATCACCTTATGTAATTCTATCATTTTTCATTGCCGCCATCGTGGCTAAAAAATTAACAGATTCAATTCCTGTTGCAATAGCAGGCATACCTGGTGGAGTCATGTCTGCACCAATGGTCGAGCATGCGATGGTATTGAAAACGCATGGGCTGCCAGATCAGAGTATTAAAAAAATGTCTTCAGGATCTGTGATAGGAACGCTTGTTTCTATACCCGCAAGTTTCTTAATCGCAAATTTAATTATCCCCTACGCAGATAAGATCAGTGAGTATGCAGGTTTAATCTTTTTCTTAGGTGCTATATTTCTCGCATTAATGACCAAAAATAAAATTTTATCTTTAGCTATTATAATTCCTTTTGCCTTGCTCATACAGGGGCTGCGTCATTTATACTGGGGACTTGAGATTGTGCCGTCAGATGTTACTGTCTTTGTTTCTTTCTTTTTAGGAATTACGATTGGTCCCATTGTATTTAAATTATTTGAGCTATTAAATAATGATTATCGTAATAATTTGCCTGGACTAGGGAATAAAGAAATCAGTCTTAAAAGCGCCAGGAAAGAGAAAGGGTTTCCAAATCCCTTTAAAATTCTAACCGGAAAGGAAACGGCATCTTCTGCATTAGGTAGTTTTATAGGGGCGGTTACTTTTTTTCTTTCACCGGTTGGTATGACAGTGTTTTTAGGGGAGTTTTTAACCAGACATATTAAAGATCCTGTTCAGCGTGCTTCCAGGGCAATATCTACAATGGATGGTTTAACAAATGCCGCATATATTTCAGGAACATTAGTCCCGCTAATTGCTATTGGATTACCTTTGTCACCAATGGCTATCGGCCCTGCAGCTGGATTATTCAATGCTCCTCCCGTTTTTACACCTGAACACAATATTCATCATTTGCTTTCGATGGGTGAAATCATGACAGCAACAATAATTGGCGCTATAATTGCTATACTTATTACTTTCTATGTAACTATTAAATACGCGAGCCAGATTTGCGCTTTTGTATTCAAGTATATTCCACATGAAGCACTAATCGGGCTTTTTGCAGGTCTGGTCGTGATGTTAGCGTTTATGGATGCTGGCTGGATCAATATCTTTGGCACTATGCTAATAGCACTTGTATCAGGTTTGCTTCACAAGAATGGCGTAAACTATGGTGTGCTGTTTATGATACTATATGCTGCACCATGGCTTTTAGGTGTATTGAGTTAAAGCGAATACAGAACAAAGGAGAGGTTTCTCATAAATCTTGATAGTTTAGGAAAAAAAATAAATCAAATTCGTTTGCGGAAAAAGAAAACACAACAACAAATAGCTGATGAATGCGGGATTTCAAAAAGCTTATTGTCAAAAATTGAAAACGGACAAACCTCTTCTGCGATTGCTACATTATCAAAAATTAGTGAAGCATTGGAGGTACCTCTATCTTGGGTGCTGGACGATCAGGCAGAACAGAATCTCGTGTTGCTTCCAAAGACAAATAGGGAGTCTAGTGTGACAGATGAGAATATGGGCTATTCATATGAATTACTTGCAAACAGATCCTCGTACTCTGGTATTGAACCAACAATTGTTAACGTCACACCAAAGGATTCAAATTTACGTCAGGATTCGTATACACACTCACAAGATGAATTTATTTATATTTTAAAAGGTTCCATTTACCTTTATTATGATGGTAATAAACACTATATGGAAGCAGAGGATAGTGCGTATTTTAATGGGGATAAACCGCACTTATTTATCCCGGTAGATAACGAAGGGGCCAAGGTGCTGTCAGTTTTTATAGATAATCAATTATAAGCTAGATAATAATTAAAGGGTGGGATGAGATGGGAACAGATCAAAGCTCAATGCAAGCTGTACAATCTATCTTAGACATGGACGCTTCCTCTATTGCTAGTGCGATTAGAAATGGAGAAATAACCAGTTATGAAGTGGTAAACACCTATATCGAACATCTAAAGAAGGTGAATCCTGTCATTAATGCTGTTGTGGAGGAACGCTATGCAGAAGCCTTAAGAGAGGCTCAGGAAAAAGATAACCAGGATGCAAACATCACGAAAGGGTCACTATTTGGAGTTCCGATTAGCGTCAAGGAAGCATTTAATGTTGTGAATATGAAAACAACAGGCGGACTGCTAAATAGAAAGCACTTAATAGCGAGAGAAGATGCAGATGTTGTGGCAAAGCTAAAAGAGGCTGGTGCCATTATCCTAGGTAAGACAAATACACCTGCATTATGTTTTTGTCAGGAAACAGACAATAAGTTATATGGCAGAACCAACAACCCATGGGATGTTGCTAGATCAGCAGGTGGATCAAGTGGTGGGGAAGGCGCATTGCTTGGTGCAGGTGGAGCTGCAGCTGGAATTGGTTCCGATATTGGTGGATCTATACGCTTTCCGAGTCATTTTAATGGGGTAGTTGGCTTTAAGCCGGGGAAATTTCAAGTATCATCCAACGGCCATTTTCCCGCTGACACTATTCCTTTGCAAAAAAGGATGTCAGGAATGGGGCCGATGGGAAAATCGGTGCGTGATATGGAATTACTATATGATATTATTGCAAATAGCACCGCTACCAAGCAGTCACTAGATGATTTCAAGATTGATATTTTATCAGATGGCTTAACTATTCCGTTATCGCAAAATACAAAGGATGTTATTGGTGGAATTGAAAACTATTTACAAAAATCAGTTTCTGTAAATAGATCCACACCGCCTTACTTTGAAAATAGTGCGCAGCTATGGCAGGAAATTATGTCACTTGATGGTGGAAAAAGTATGGAAAAACTAGCCTTCAATACGGACCGTTCAAATGTATTGGCCGCATACGCTAAAGAAAAACTGACCCGGAAGACTAAGGTTCATCCGTATTTGTCATGGGCATTAATTGGAGCCAAACTATTCAAACCATCTGCAGTAAGAATAAAGGAAATTGAAGGTATTCTTGAGCAAGGGGATAAGGAGATAGCCGATTATTTAATGAATCGATTATTAATTTTACCCGTTTATCATACTGGCGCACCTTTACATGGAAAGGTGTTTCAGGAAATCTTCTCCATTCGCAAAACATTTCTGCAATATATGCCTTATATTGCATATGCTAATGTTTGGGGACTGCCGTCATTAACCATTCCAGCTGGCACTGATGAGAATAACATGCCGATCGGTATTCAGGTTGTAAGTAAGAATGGTAATGAGGATGCGATATTCAAGTTAGGAAAGATAGTGGAGCAGAAGTTTGGTGGATATAATCGTTGTAGTAGTTTGGATTAGTTCTGATCTCACAGAATCTCCTTCTAGATTATTGAAGTGAGCATATAATAATAAATACGCAATTATTTTCAGTCAAAGGGGGAGTATAATGCCATATGGGAAGCACCAGGTGGATCTTGAAATTCCGATTGATTACATCTGGGATTTTGTGAGTGATATGAATAAGTGGGCACCATTAGTACCTGGGTATGTGACGCACGAAATCCTTAACACCAACCAATCAACCTGGACATTTAAAGGTGACGTAGGTATTATACAAAAAACTGTCTGTCTGCAGGTAGATATTACGGAATGGAAAGAACCGACTATGGTTTCTTTTCGATTAACTGGATTGAATGAGAACTTTGATGGAAATGGTTTTTTTGAAGCTGAAGAGATAAACGAATATGTGACAAGAATGACCGGATCCCTAAATATAACTGCAAAAGGATTTACTGGACCGATGATAAATTCAGTGTTAAAGTCATTCGTACCAAAGACCACTAAAGAGCTAACCAAAGCAGTCGCGAATGAATTGGTGCCTGTCACTTCCCGGTCTTTGTAATAGTATAAGATATTGCTTATCTAGGACACTGTTCTCTAAAGGGAGAGCGGTGTTTTGTTATGTTATCGTCTCAACTTTCAGATCTATAGAATAAGCTCAAACAGCTATCTTGATAATATCAGAGCGTTTTAATTGTTGCTTTGACAACATTAAGAAAAGTTTTTAGTACACATAAGATATAGTACTTTTTAAAAAGTTTGAGTGTTATAACTCCGCTTCGGAAATACACTACGCTTTCCGTGGGCGGCTGATGAGCCTCCTTGCTCCTACGTCACTGCGGATTCTCATCTAGTCCTCAGCTCCCACAGGAGTCTACGTGTATTCCCTCCGCTGGATTTTGCTCGCTTTATCCTGTAAATTAATCAACGTTTATTGAGACATTGCTT
>JBDNGJ010000229.1:0-2982 GCA_041689365.1 Virgibacillus sp. | reverse complement strand
TCGGTAGAGCAAAGGACTGAAAATCCTTGTGTCGGCGGTTCGATTCCGTCCGGAGCCACCATTTTTGCATTTACATTTATATGGAGGGGTAGCGAAGTGGCTAAACGCGGCGGACTGTAAATCCGCTCCCTCAGGGTTCGGGAGTTCGAATCTCTCCCCCTCCACCATATATTTTTCAACAAAGTAGGGGTATAGTTTAAAGGCAAAACGGAGGTCTCCAAAACCTTTGATGTGGGTTCGATTCCTACTACCCCTGCCATTATTTTTATTATGGCGATCGTGGCGAAGTGGTTAACGCACCGGATTGTGGTTCCGGCATACATGGGTTCGATCCCCATCGGTCGCCCCATATATTTATATCTATTGGGCTATAGCCAAGCGGTAAGGCATCGGGTTTTGATCCCGTGTACCCCAGGTTCGAATCCTGGTAGCCCAGCCATTATGCGGAAGTAGTTCAGTGGTAGAACACCACCTTGCCAAGGTGGGGGTCGCGGGTTCGAATCCCGTCTTCCGCTCCATTACTTCGTTTTGGCGGTATAGCCAAGTGGTAAGGCAGAGGTCTGCAAAACCTTTATCACCGGTTCAAATCCGGTTACCGCCTTCAATATATGCCGGTGTGGCGGAATTGGCAGACGCGCATGACTCAAAATCATGTTCCCTCTGGGAGTGTCGGTTCGAACCCGACCACCGGTATCTAAATCGTTAATATGACGGCGTTCAACACAGTTGGGCGTCGTCTTTTTGCGTTTATTTTTGTAGAATGTGCGAAAATTAGTCGTATGCCTAAACGTTAGCCTAGCGCTTTCCTTTGAATCTATTCGGAGGGGAAGAAAGCTAAATGAACAATTGGAGAATAAGGCTTATTCTGTTAACTATACACTTTATGAAATCGATAAAGCATACGGACCGATCCTATTTATCGGTTTGTTAAAATGAAAGAATGTCTGTAGAATATATACATGCTGATAATGAACATAGGAGTGGAATGAAATTGAACAAAAAAGACATAGCAGGTATTCGGAAACAATTCAAATTAAATAATGATTTATTAAAAATACATGAAATTTTTAATGTATACATAATGAAAGAATCCAGTGAAATATACCATCATCAAAGTTTATCATTTGAACTATTGGAAGAGGAACAGAAAGAATTGTTTATGGATAATTTTAAAAAAGTACTAACAGGCCAGTTAGATGAAAAATTATTCGAATTAAAGTTCCAGCGCGATGGTGAAAATAACAGTCAGCTAATTCTTCACCAGGGATTATTAAGTAATGATACAGAAGAATGGAAGGGTCATATGCTTCACCTCGTAGAAAAAATGCTGAAGGATAAGCAATATGAAATGGATATTGTCGTAACCTTTATTCGGGGAGAATATATGAAGCCGATGAAGAACACAAGTGACGAGTCAGAAGAAAGTGGACGTGATACGGTTTATTCCCATCCTTTTATTCTATGTAGTATGAATAAAACGCAGGATCCAAAAAAAGAATTACTGTTTGACTATGTTGAAAAGGAGTTTAAGTATAATATAGTCGTAGATCCAATTATCAATCTGAAAGCTCCGATATCAGGATTTCTATTCCCTTCAATCACGGATAATGCTGCGGATGTTAACCACGTACTGTATTCGGCAGGGAAGAAGAATGAACTTAATTATCATTTCATCGAGGAAGTTTTAAATGCGGAAGAAAAAATGACTGCCGCACAGGATAAAATTGTTTTTGAGGAAATTGTAAAAAATGTAGCTGGTGATCAAAAAATCAACACTTCCACACTTTCAAATGTTTACGATGAGATTCATCGTGTCGTGGAAGAGAATGAAGAGGAGGAGATACCGAAATTAGACTACAAAGATGTAGAAAAAGTTTTAAAAAGTAGTGGGATAGAAGATGTTAATTCGGAAAAGGTAGAAACTGCTTTTAAAACTGTGACTGATGATGAATCATATGAGTTTAAAGCGAATAACATCGTACCGAAATATAATTCAAAATCTATTAAAATAGAGACGAAATTAGCGAATATCTCCATTAGCCCACAAGACCTAAGATATGTACGTCAAGTCCATTTCAGCGGGAAACGCTACTTAATGATGGAAGTGGAAGAAAATACGGTGATTGAAGGATTTGAAATGATTCCAGAAGCATTATTTGAAAAAGGAAAAGAGAATACAGAGTGATACATGTAACTTGCAGGACAGGGTATGAATCCTTGTCCTTTCTTATACAATTAAAATAGAACACGGATTGCACAGGCTAATAATGGGAAGCTGTCGGAAGGATATGAATTACAAGTTGATAACGGTGGGAATGCTGGGCTTGTCTTGCAAAGCAGACGTTCTTTAACCGAATGAGGAATGGGTTTACTGATTTGGCGGACCCACGTTCCGCGAGCGTCCGAGCAAGGGCGTACAATTTGGCAGGTGATACTCCTGCTTGGTAAGACTTCAGTCAAGTCGCCAATATCGAGTCTTGGGCTACCTGTAGAGATGCAGGGTGCTAAGCGTAGACAGGGAGGTTAATAGGCCTGAAAGTGATAGAGCCTCGAAATGGGATACATCGGGAAGGTTGACGGTGTGCGGAAACTAGAAAACAACATTCCATATAGCGTGAAAATGGCGAGCTAGGTGGAACTTCCCCGGGGTCAGTGAGCCAGGCATGTTAACAGTAGATTGTACGGCAACTCGGGAGACCTTGTTAGCTCTTTTGTGGCAAGTACTATGACAGGAACAGTACAAGAGTATGCCGAAGCGACCGATTAAAAGGGAGTTAGGCAGATGGCTACAGGGAGTCGGATGGCTCCATAGTACTGATGATACTGGTGTAATGTCAGCGTAGGGAAGGGAATCACATGACATCAATCTTGGTAAGGAAACAGATGCTACACGCAGAGGTGGGGAAAACAGATGATAACGAAATTAGCAAGAATAGCGGAAATTGCAAAGACGAAACCTAAGGAACGATTCACCTCTCTAGT
>JBDNGJ010000228.1:0-1759 GCA_041689365.1 Virgibacillus sp. | reverse complement strand
GAAATGAGTATAGGTGATTACCCTTATAATTTTTAAAAAAAGAAGGGGCAATTAAGCCTCTTCTTTACTTACTCAATCCCTTCTCTTCGTTTAATTGAAGCTATCATCGCATTTTTCATATCGTTACTCATATTGCTTGATTCCTTTACTTCTTTAATTTCTTCCTCTACAGTTTTAGGTTCTTCGGTTGTTTCGTTGATTTCATCCTTTGTTATAGAGTTTTCTTTATTGCCTGGTTCCAGATCCGGTTTTGGTTGTTCTGATTTAGAATGTAAATGACTAAGTTGCTCCTGTTTTAAATCATTTCCTTTATCCAGTAAATTAACAATTTCAGCAAACCCAAACATCATTATTCCAGTAATAACCCCTGCAATCAAATACATAAAGAAAATGGTCCACGATGGTTCAGTCGGTACATCGCCGCCTGGATATAACGGTTCGCCAGCAATTTGTTCCATGTTCGTGACCCCGAGAATGAATCCAGATCCAATACAGACCCAGCCTATTACAAATAACGATATTGCTATCTTATTCAAACCAATCCACCCCTTATAATACGTTAATACTATTTCATTATCGGAAAAGTTTCAATAAATATTAAATCCCTGTTGAATAGTCATCCCTTACCTGCGTATAATAGGAACAAACGTTCGTTATGAGGAGGAATTTCAATGGATAAAGAAATGATTAACAATTATGTTGCTATTCCACTGGCTATAAAAGTACTTCGGCAAGATCGTACAGTACTTAAAGACTTTAAAATGTATCGCATTTATCTGAGTAAAATAGATGCTGTTCAGGAACAACTGCAGCATGATTTCAATATAATCAAAAAACAATTGCTTACTGTCGATCGTGTGAATATAATATGCATTGAAAAAGGCGATAAAGTTAAATACAGTGTGCGTGGTAATGGCGTGAATGAAGTTTTTAAATTTACACCTGGTGAGTTAAGAAGTTTAACGAGTGAACTTATGCGGGATTATTTATACGGAGATAAAGCAATCTTTTCTGAATTAAAAGAAGACACGTGGATTAATTAAGCCCTATTATGAGGGCTTTTTTGTTTGTCTAAAATTAAATAAAATTATTTTCAAATTGTATGCCACCTTTTTGTCTCCACAAACGATAGTGGTTGTGAGGAGGGGATTTATAATGGAAAAAGAAAAGAAACTTGAAGGTCACCTTGTAGGATTTGGAACGCTGCAGGAGATGGAAGAATATGAGGATTGGATCTATCTTGGCGGAGCAATGTCGGAGATAAGATACAACATATATCATGAAATACCTAGTAAGGATGAGTGTGATAAGTTGCGTGATGAGCTGTCCGGGGAAGTAATTTTATATAAATTAAAAAAGCCTCTTAAGTGAGGCTTTACCTTCCATCTAATTCCTCATTGAGAAGCTTAAGATCATAAACCCCTTTTTCAATTCCTTCACGAAGTGACAATAGGTATTTTTTCAACTCTTCATTATGTAAGTCAGGTACGTTTCGCCAGCTATACTCTCGACGATCTGGACACAATACAACAAGTCCAATGTCGTTTTTAAATTTCTTTGTTGCGACTAGTTTATATTTACCATCATGCGGTGGATTTTCCCATTTCATATCAATCAACTCCAGTGATTTTATTATACATTGAAAATTAACATGCACTATATAAGTAAATAATTAATTATTATTCGACTCATTTGTTTGTCACATTTCCGTCACAAAATTCACTGGAAAAATATTGATACAAAATGTGTAAAATGTAAT
>JBDNGJ010000227.1:0-24276 GCA_041689365.1 Virgibacillus sp. | reverse complement strand
CATTACCTAGCTGTCTACGCTTAAAGGCAGCGTGTTACCACCTGCCCTCCAAGACTCGCTACGAGTGAATGGCTAGTTCTTGCTCGACGGGAATCCCACCCGCTATATATTACGACCTATGCTCGGTCGCTCCAGGAGTCTCGCATATTCCTACTGCTAGTTTAGTGGTATAAAATCTTGCTTTTTTAAGTTCTAGTGAGAAAAACCCAGCGGAGGAAATACATGGAGACTCCTGCGGGAATAGCAACAGCTGAAGATCCCGCAGGAAGCGGTTTTTGCTTCCGAGGAAGCTGAAGCGTTGCCCGCGGAAAGCGAAATGTATTTCCGAAGCGGTGTCATATCACTCAGCTACTTTTTCATGTTACGCCGCATTTTATATCAACTGCGAAGATTAAGAAGCAATAAAACTTACGAACAAAGCATTTCAAAATTAGAAAACTCGGCATTCGCCATGCCTTTTGGTGAATGCCATAGTTGCACTTATGCAGTAAGAAAGTAGTTATACTTTCTTAACTGCTAAAAAACTGTGACCACTAAATAGCAGCCACAGCACTCTTTAACTCAATTTAATCCTCACCGATTATTTTAACTTCACGCTCAAGATTGACTCCAAACTTATCCTTTACCGTATCCTGTACAAAGTGTATTAAGCCAATATATTCTTCAGCTGAAGCCCCATCCTTGTTCACAATAAACCCGGCATGCTTCAAAGAAACTTGTGCACCGCCAATTTCCTGTCCCTGAAGGCCACTATCCTGAATCAGTTTCCCTGCAAAATACCCAGGTGGACGCTTGAACACACTACCGCATGATGGATATTCCAGCGGCTGCTTAGATTCACGCTTGAAAGTAAGGTCATCCATTACAGCTTTTATTTCCTCATAGTTGCCTACCTTCATAGAAAAAGTTGCTTCTAATACAATATATCCTTTTTCCGGAATATTACTTGAGCGATACTCCAAGTCCAGTTCATCTGCAGATAACGTAAATAAGTCTCCATTCCGGTCAACTACTATGGCACTTTCCAATACATCCTTAATCTCACCGCCATATGCACCAGCATTCATAAACAAAGCGCCTCCAACTGAACCCGGAATCCCACAAGCAAACTCCAGCCCAGTTAACGTTTTTGACAATGCCTCTCTGGATACATCTATAATCCTCGCACCACTTTGAGCAACAATTGTTGTTTCGGTTGTTTCAATCGAAGTTAATTGCTTAAGGTTCAACACAATACCACGAATTCCACCATCTTTTACAATTAGGTTTGAGCCATTTCCAAGCAATGTAAAAGGAATATCATCCTCTATAGATAGCTTAACAATTTCCTTCACTTGTTCATATGTTTCTGGTGTCACAAAAAAATCAGCCTTCCCGCCCAGGCGGGTATACGTATGATTTTTCAAGTGTTCATTAACCATCACATTTTTCTCTGATGCAATTGCTGTTAACTTGTCGTACGTATGATGATCATTTACCACTAAAACCATTCCCTTAATAATAATTTATTGTGTTGCATCCCGAGATTGAAGAAATGAATGAATAAGTTTATCAACTTGAGTGTTTTCATGCAATTCGCTATGCCCAAGCATATTATCCTCAATCATTTTTTCCTGCAATTGACCTTTCCTTACAATACTTCGTAATGACTGCACACTTTCTGGCATTGCAACAAGATCCCCCGTACTACCAATATTTAAGACATTCAGCCCTCTTGGTATCGTATGCTTTTTCTCGCGTATCGTTTGCAGTGCAGCAGAATTTGGCTTCAAATCAACTGCAGCTGCATCACGATGGATCTGAAAATATTGTTTACTGTATATACCATCAAACGGACTTCCAATCGTGATTAGTTTTGCAACACGCGGATACTGTTTCTGTTCCTGGTATTCTTGAATAGACTTCAATGCTACCAGTCCACCCATCGAATGCCCAACTAAATTAACCTTATTAATGTGATAGGTTTCCTTCATATGCGAAAGTACAGATGAAAGCCACCTCGAAGTATCCAGAAAGCTTGCGCGGTTATTTTCGAAAATCACTTGCACAAAAGCAGGCTCTGTCTTTCCTTTACTGAAGTTAGTAACATTTATACTTCCCTGAGGTGAAACACGGTAGACCAATGCTTTATTACCCCAGTCATACCTGTTCTCAAATCTGTTCAGCATATTGCCAAATGAATTAAATGTGCCCTTGTAGCCATGAACGAACACCGTTGGATTACCTATATTCTGTTCTGACTTTGTCTCTTTTGGTATATAAATCACAAGAATTATACTTATTAATATCGCAAGATATGACACCATACTTATAATCTGTTTCTTATCCAAAAAACTGACCCCACTAACGTAACAAGCTATCTTTCTGTTTTATGCAATGTTTTCTGCTTTAAAATAAACCACGAAAAGAACAAGGCAGTACAAAATAATAATAATTTAACGATAAAAAATGGAACTACATTCAGGATAGTATACCCCATCGATAGCCATAGGACTGAAACACCTATTACTTTCGCCTTCAACGGAATCCCTTTTCCTAATCGATAATTTTCAATATACGAACCAAAATATTTATTGGTAATTAACCATTCATATAGACGGCTGGAGCTTCTCACGTAACAAGCTGCAGCCAGAAGCAATAATGGTGTGGTAGGCAGCAATGGAAGGATAATTCCCAGCAGACCTAGAGCCAAAGAAATTGACCCGGCTATAATTAAAACAATTTTTGTAAGTTGTTTCATGTTTTACACCAGCTAAAGTTAATTTAAAATTTTCTAGCAGTTAAGAAAGCATAAATACTTTCCTGCCGCAGAAGTGCCACTTGGACTTTCGTCAAAAGCATACACCTAAAAGTTTTTTACATATCCATTATATCATTCAAAATACGATAATGCTTCCTTCCTTTCATAAAATCTGTGACAAACTCTATATGAATACTATTAAAGTTTACTGATATTATGAAATACCGGAACACCGTTATTAAATGTTGCAATATATTTAAATCCAAGCCCCTTAAGCATTTCACGAGATTCCGTAAAGTCGTATGCCAATGTGGACTCCACATGTGAATCAGAGCCTAAAGTCAGAACTTCTCCCCCACACTCCTTATATAGCTTTAGAATATCAGAGCTTGGCATTCCATTTTTTAACCCATATCGAATACCAGAAGTGTTTAATTCAATCCCTTTACCTTCTGGAATAATCTCCCTAAAAATTTGGCTTAAAATATCATGAAAATCACTTGTACTGTTATGTTTGGCATACCGCTTCACTAAGTCAATATGCCCTAATACGTTATATTGTTTAAAGTTTCTCACACAGTACAACAGTTCCTCATAATACGCAAGATATGATTTGTCTACTGATCTATTATTAAAAAAGCTTCCTGAATGCAGGTCCTTTTGCTCGGATGTATGCATCGAGCAAATAATAAAGTCAAACAGATTATCTTCCAGTAAATCATTATATCTTTTTACAAGATGTGGCTGAATACCGATTTCAACTCCCTTTTTAATAGAGATAGATTCTGCATAAACAGCCTTCAATTGTTTTATTTTTGTATCATATTGTTTCAGATCAAAATCAAATACAATCGACTCATCTGGATAATCATAATCAATATGATCCGTAAAACAAATTTCCTCCAATCCCAATTCGATTGCTTTTTCAATCGTTTTTTCCATAGGTGTCGTGCTATCAGCAGAAAAATCACTGTGAACATGATAATCAAACATAATTAATTACTCCCCTTACAGTTGACATTTTATCTATTACTAATTAGAATAATATATAACTTTAATTAAGTAAAGCGATAAAGTGATAAAGCGAATGGAAGGTGACTATTTCTTATGCAGCAATATTTATTTGACAGTACAAAAGATACTAGTGTTAGAGATTTCCAGGTTCGGGATAACTTGATAACAATATTGAAAAATCGCTTTAGCACTTATGGATATAAACAGGTACGGACGACTACCTTTGAATATTACGATTTATATTCTGCAATGACTGGGACCATAAACAAAGATGAAATGCTTAAGGTAATTGATTCTTCCGGCAAGGTATTAGTATTACGTCCTGATGTAACAATACCAATTACGAGAATGATAGCATCCAATAAACAGCGCCTATCATGGGGATCGAGATTTTTCTATGTGCTGGATGTTTTCCGTCAATCAGTTGAGCAAGCAGATAACAAAGAAACTACACAAGCAGGTATTGAAAGTTTTGGTGAAAGCACACCTGAAAATGACGCAGAAGTTATTGCATTGGCAATTCATACATTAAAAGATTTAGGATTTGAATCATTTAAACTAGAAGTTGGCCATGCGGGGTTTTTCAAGGAACTCGTAAACCAACTGTCATTAGCACAAAGTGAATTGGATCAGTTAAAGGGACTAATTCAATCGAAGAACCTCACTGAGATTGAACCTTTCCTTAGCAACCTGTCAATTGAAAAAAACATTCGTGACGCTGTTCAGGAGATACCACTTCTATACGGCGATCCAGATCATGTAATTAGACGCGCCGGTAAGATTGCATTAAATGAACAAATGAAGCAAAAGCTTAAAAACCTCAGTGATATTTATGAAGTACTTCAAGCATATGGAGTTGAGGATTCAATTGTATTTGACCTTGGATTAATCAACAATATGAACTACTATTCAGGAGTGATTTTTCAAGGATTCGTGGCTAGATTTGGAAAGCCTGTTCTAATGGGTGGAAGATATGACCGTTTAGCCGAACAATTTGATACTTCCATACCAGCGATTGGATTCGCCAGTGAAGTCGATAACCTGCTGGACGCCATGACACAGAGGAACTTACTAGCAAATGACTCTACATCTGTAGACATGATTATCTATTATGAAAGATTCAAACAGAAAGAAGCATTACTAACTGCTAATAAACTACGTGAAGCAGGATACCGTATTATCACTTATACGATGGACAGCGATTGTAATAATCCCGATCTTAATTCTTCCTGGACTATTTATTTTCAGACTGAGGAGAATCTAGTAATTGACAGATGGAGAAGAACTGCTTTTACAAACTATGATGAGTTAGCACTGCTGCTTCAAGAAGGAATGAGGGATAAGTAAATGGATTACGTGACACTAGCATTAGCCAAAGGAAGGACAGCAGAAAGTACGATTGAACTACTAAATAATGCAGGTATCGATTTCCCTGACTTTCATACGAAAAGTCGTAAGCTGGTTTTTTACAATACCGATCAAACAGTTAAATTAATTTTTGTTAAAGCTGTTGATGTACCAACATACGTAGAAAAAGGGGCTGCTGATATTGGGGTTGTCGGAAAAGATAACATTTTAGAATCACAAGCAGATGTATACGAAATACTGGACTTAAAATTAGGCAGATGTCAATTTGTTGTCGCAGGAAAGCCCGAAGCCTCTTTGGAAAGCACGAAGAAACTAACCATTGCATCTAAGTACCCAGCAGTAGCTAAAAGCCACTTCCAGCAAAAGGGTATCCCAGTTGAAACTATTAAACTGAACGGATCAGTTGAACTGGCTCCGCTCATTGGTTTAGCTGATGTTATTGTTGATATCGTGGAAACTGGTACCACCATCAATGAAAACGGCTTAAAAATAATTGATGAAATAGAGGACATCAGCACAAGATTAATCGTCAATAAAGCCAGTTTCACTACGAAATCTGCCTTAATTCACGAGCTTATTAATAGATTAAAGTCAGTCATGGAGTGATGATTAATGAAGCAAATAACACCCGAGCAATTCAGACACGAGAAGAATAATGATACTTATTCACAGACAGATGAAAGTAACATTGATGAAACAGTACTGGAAATTATTAAGCAGGTTAAAAAAGATGGTGATGAAGCTCTATATCGCTTTACCGAGCAATTCGATGGTATAAAGTTAGATCAATTAGCCGTTTCAAAGGAAGAATTCATGGAAGCAAACAAGATGGTAAGTGACGAGTTTAAGTCTGCACTAGAAGAAGCGAAAGCTAACATCACAGCTTTTCATGAAGTACAAAAAGAATATTCCTGGTTTACTGATAATACGGAGGGAATCATGCTCGGCCAAAAAGTTACTCCATTAAAAAAAGTAGGTGTTTACGTCCCGGGAGGTAAGGCTTCCTATCCTTCTACCGTTTTAATGAACGTTATTCCAGCTAAACTCGCCGGTGTGAAAAATATTATAATCACTACACCACCAGATCTAAACGGGAAAATTAGTCCAGAAGTGCTAGCAGCTGCAGAATTAGTAGGTGTTGATGAAGTTTATAAATTAGGCGGTGCACAGGCGATAGCAGCACTAGCGTACGGAACTTCAAGTATAGATAAAGTTGCAAAAATAGTTGGCCCAGGTAATGCTTTTGTGGCACGTGCGAAGAAATGGGTATATGGTGATGTCGCTATCGACATGATAGCCGGACCAAGTGAAATATGTATTGTTGCTGATGAGTCAGCACCAGCTGATTATGTTGCAGCAGATTTACTGTCACAAGCTGAGCATGATGAACAATCCAGTTCAATCTGTATTACAACAAGTAAACCATTAGCCACAAAAATCCAGCGAGCAATTGACCAACAAACAGCTACACTTGATCGGAAAAATATTATTGAAAAAGCACTCACACAAAATGGCAGAATCATAGTCGTTGAAAATTTGCAGGATGCATTCAATCTAGTTAATGAGATTGCCCCTGAGCATTTACAGCTTATGATAGAAAACGCGGCCGAAAAAGTAGCATATGTCCAAAATGCAGGAGCCATATTTTTAGGAAACTATTCCCCTGAACCATTAGGAGATTATTTTGCCGGACCAAATCACACCCTGCCAACAAGTGGTACAGCCGCTTTTTCTTCTCCGCTTGGTGTTTACGATTTCATGAAGAAATCTAGTATAATCAATTACTCAAAAGATTCGTTGCTCGATGCTTCTGAAAATATAATAACCCTGGCAAAAGCTGAAGGATTATCAGCACATGCTAACTCAATTCAAATCAGAAAGGACAGTTATAATGCGTAGACATTCTATTAAACGAGCGACTTCAGAAACCTCGATCGCACTGGACTTCGCAATAGATGGTACTGGTAAGTCCTCAATCAATTCTGGGGTTGGATTTCTAGACCACATGTTAGTCCTAATGACAAAACATGGATTATTTGATCTTGAATTATCCTGTGACGGGGATTTAAATGTTGATCAGCATCACACTGTAGAGGATATTGGAATTGCTCTGGGGCAAGCGTTTAACGAAGCACTTGGCAATAAAGCAGGAATAACTCGTTATGCTACGAAGACAATTCCGATGGACGAAGCTCTTTCAACGATATCATTGGATATTAGCGGACGCCCCTATTTTGTTTATAATGTTGATGGTTTGAAGGATAAAGTTGGCTGCTTTGATACAGAACTTGTCGAAGAGTTTTTCCAGGCGTTTGCAAGCAATGCCAAACTTACCCTTCACATTAATCTTGCTTACGGAACAAACACGCATCATATTATCGAATCTATTTTCAAAGGATTTGGACGTGCATTAGACCAAGCAAGCCAGGAGAACCCTCGCATAAAAGGGGTTCCATCGACAAAAGGAACCCTATAAAGGTTGTTTAAAAAGTCCGGTAAAAATGACACATCGAATTTCTTCGTTAGCTTGCTTTTCCGTTGCTTGGAAAAGAAAACCACTTTTCCTACGTGCGATGCGGATTCAGGGTAGCTATCCTTATGCTCACGTATTAATAGCATACGTTCCGCTACTCAAAGCTACGCTGCCTCGAACTTTGACGCACAGGACGTGCTAATGCAGGCGTTGTCACAGGACGTGACGAACTTAGCCTGCCGACGCACACGACGTGCTAGTGTCGGCGTTGCAACAGGACGTTGCGAACTTAGCCGACTTGGTCCTTTTTATCCTCCTTTTTTAAACACGCACTATAAAGGAGACATTATCTATGATCGCAATAATCGACTACGGGGCTGGAAATATTAAAAGCCTGCAGTTCGCCCTATCAAAGTTAAACATGGAATCCTGTTTAACGACTGACAAACAAACAATTAAAAATGCCTCGGCAATCATACTTCCCGGTGTTGGTGCATTTAAGGATGCTATCGAAGCACTTAGTGATTTAGATTTAATACGTACTATTCAACAAGAAGCATCTACTGGCAAGCCATTGCTTGGAATCTGTTTGGGTATGCAACTTTTCTATGAGCGAAGCTATGAAGATGGAGCTTGGCAGGGTCTTGGACTCCTGTATGGTGATGTAAAACGAATTGCTGATTCAGTAAAAGTTCCGCACATGGGCTGGAATACCCTATCACATCACCAAGAAAACTCATTATTAAACAACATTAAGGAAGATGCCTATGTTTATTTTGTCCATTCCTATGCCGTTGGTTCCTATCAGAAGGAGGACCTTGTAAGTAGTGCTGATTATGGAGGCTTGGTTCCTGCAGTGGTACAAAAAAGTAATATTATCGGTATGCAATTTCACCCTGAAAAGAGTGGTGAAGTTGGGTTACAGTTACTACAAAACTTCGGGGAGATGATTTCATGATACTATTTCCGGCAATTGATATTAGGAATGGCAAATGTGTTCGACTGATTCAGGGTGACTATAATCAAGAAAAAATTTATCATGATTCTCCAGTGAAGGTAGCGAAGCAATGGCAGGACCAACAAGCCAATTACCTTCATATTGTGGACCTCGATGGCGCTAAAACTGGCGAGTCGCGTAATATCGATGCCATCAAAGCAATCGCCCAACAAACAACAATTCCTATCCAGCTTGGGGGTGGAATTCGCTCATTAGAAATAATTAAAGAATATTTAGATGCAGGAGTTGATCGAGTAATTGTTGGCACAGCAGCAATTAATGATAAAGAATTCCTGCAAAGGTCTGTTCATAATTATGGAGAGCAAATTGCCGTGTCGATCGATGCAAGAAATGGATACGTAGCCACTGATGGCTGGACGGAAACAAGCAGTGTAAAGGCAACTGACCTTGTTAAAGAGTTAGAGCAATTAGGTATAAAGACAATTATATATACTGATATTTTAAAGGATGGCATGCTAAAAGGACCAAACTTTGATGAATTGGAGCAATTAAAAGATACTACTTCGATTAACCTGATTGCTTCTGGTGGTGTTTCCACAAAGCAGGATGTTGATCGGCTACAATCGATGAACCTCTATGGTGCTATTATTGGAAAAGCATTATATGACGGAACGGTAACATTTGAATCACTATTGGATGGTGAAAATAATGCTGGCTAAACGAATTGTCCCTTGCCTGGATGTCGATAAAGGACGTGTTGTTAAAGGGCGTAAATTTCAAAATATCCAGGATGTTGATGACCCGGTAGAATTAGCTAAAAAATATAATCAAGCTGGCGCTGATGAACTCGTCTTTTACGATATAACTGCGTCCAACGAAAACCGCAATATCTTTCTGGATGTAGTTGAAAATGTTGCAGCAGAAATAGCAATACCTTTTTCCGTTGGGGGAGGTATCCGGACCATATCTGATATTCATCAAACACTAAGGGCCGGAGCTGATAAAGTATCGATAAACAGTGCAGCCATCAAAAACCCTCAGTTAATAAAAGACGCCGCTTTAAAATTTGGCAGCCAATGTATCGTACTTTCCATTGACGCTAAGGCGGTAAACGAAAACACCTGGCAGGTATATATCAACGGCGGACGAACAAATACCGAGATGGACGCAATCGAGTGGGCAATTAAAGGCGAACAGCTTGGAGCCGGAGAGATTGTTATCAACGCAATTGATGTTGATGGCGAAAAGAACGGATATAACCTGGAGTTAACAAGAGCAATCGCAGACAAAGTAAATATCCCGATTATTGCGAGCGGTGGCGCAGGAACTAAAGAACATTTTGCTAATGTACTTCAGAAAGGTGGTGCCGACGCTGCTCTAGCAGCATCGGTATTCCATTATAGCGAAATACAAATACCAGATTTAAAAGAATATCTTGCAGCAGGCAATATCATTGTAAGGAGGGAAATCTAATGGAAGCGAATATTAACCAGCTTTCTTTTGACGAAAATGGTCTTATCCCAGCAATTATACAAAATTTTAAAACAGGTGAAGTGCTGACACTTGCGTATATGAATGAAACCTCACTAAATAAAACACTGCAGACCGGTGAAACATGGTTCTTCAGCCGCAAACGGCAGCAGCTTTGGAATAAGGGAGAAACATCCAGAAATAAACAAATCGTCAAAAATATCAGCTATGATTGTGATGCAGACAGCCTGTTAGTTCAAGTTAATCCCATGGGACCGGCTTGTCATACAGGCAATGATACTTGCTTTTTTCAAACTCTCTTTTCTAATGAAGTACAAACCCGAAACGTAATACACCAGTTAACAGAAAAAGTAAATGAACGAAAACAGCAGCCAGTAGATGGTTCTTATACAACTTACTTATTCACAGAAGGGATAGATAAAGTTCTCAAGAAGGTAGGTGAAGAAGCTAGTGAAGTAATCATTGGCGCGAAGAATCATGATAAGCAGGAAGTAACATGGGAAATTGCTGATTTAACCTATCATACACTCGTTTTAATGGAACTGTTAGATGTAACAGTCGAGGATATAAAATACGAACTGTATGGACGGCACATTGCAAAAGAAGGTAATAAAAATGAGTAAATTCTGGAGTGAAGCAGTTAAACGTACAGAACCATATGTACCTGGTGAGCAGCTTGATATACCCAATTTATTGAAGTTAAATACAAATGAAAATCCTTATCCTCCATCTCCAAACGTAGTGGATGCCATTAAAGCAGAATTGGAACGTAAATTACACTTATACCCATCACCGGGCGCAGATCAACTGCGAGAGGTAATCGGTGCATATTATAATCTTGAAGCAAACAATGTTTTCATTGGAAATGGATCTGATGAAGTATTAGCTTTTTCATTTATGGCTTTTTTCGAGAGTAATCAAAAAATCCGTTTTCCGGCTGTTACGTATAGCTTTTATCCGGTGTACGCTAAGCTTTTTAACGTTCCATATGAAGAAATACCGCTTAATCGTGATTTCAGTATTCCATCCGAGGCATTTTTCCAATCAGAAGGCGGTGTTATTTTTCCAAACCCAAATGCACCAACAAGTTTATACATGGAATTGGATATGATAAAAGATATTCTGGATAATAATCCAGATCAGGTCGTAATTATAGATGAAGCATATGTAGATTTTGCACCAGGTTCTGCTGTTTCTTTAATCAACACATACGATAACTTGCTAATAGTTCAAACGATGTCTAAATCACGGTCACTTGCTGGCCTGCGTGTTGGTTTTGCATTAGGGAATCCACAGCTAATCCAAGCGTTAACACGTATCAAAGACTCCTTTAATTCATATACAATAGATCGTCTTGCTATTGCAGGAGCAGTATCTGCTATTAAGGATATTGAATACTTTAAAGATACAACCGATAAAATTATCAATACAAGAGAATGGGTTACTGCAGAGTTGAAGAAGCGCGGATTCCATGTCCTTCCTTCAAGTACGAACTTTCTTTTTATAAGTCACTATAATTACCGTGCAGAAACATTGTATGCAGAGCTTAAAAACCAAAACATTCTGGTAAGACATTTTAATAAAGAAGCAATTGAAAACTACTTGCGAATAACAATTGGTAAAGATGAGGATATGCAGTCCTTATTACGAACGTTGGATTCAATAATGCTGAAAATATAAAGAGGCTGGGACATAACGAAAACTTTCTACTTTCAAGAAGAATAATAACAGGATGTGAAAATTGATATAAAATGCGAAGAATTTGAGTACTACTAAGCCGCTCCGGAAATACACTACGCTTTCCGTGGGCGGCTGATGAGCCTCCTTGCTCCTACGTCACTACGTAGTCTCATCTAGGCCTCAGCTCCCACAGGAGTCTACGTGTATTTCCTACGCTGGATTGTACTCACTTTATCCTAACAATTAGCAAATATTTTAGATACGTGCAGTTCTTTTTAATTCCAGCTATGGAAAATACTTAACTTCACGGTGACATCTTAACCAGTGGAGGCAGAATGCGCAGACTCCTATGGGAACAGCACGCTCCGAAGACCCCGGAAGAAGCGTTCTTTGCTTCTGAGGAGGCTGAGGTCGTGCCCATGGAAAGCGAAGTATTCTGCCGGAACGAATCGAAGCACTCAGCCTTCATAAAAAAGAGAGAAAGCAGCATAAAAAAGGTTTTCACTACTTCGCACTTTATAGATAATATGCAATAAATAAATCCGAACTACTTCGAATTCTTTCTCAAGAATTTCGAATCATAGTTCGGATTTCATTTTGACTAAAACACTTTTGTCCCAGCCACTTTTTCTTTTTAGATCATATGCTTGATTTCTGCCTGCTTCTGCAACTCTTGTACTTTAGCTTGCAGCTTTTGCTGTTCTTTTTGCTGTTTCAATTGTTTTTTAATTTGGCTTTCTAAATCTTTCAACTTAGGTAATTCCTGTTGTTGTTCCTTAGAAGCATTCTTTTGCTGCTCTTTTAACTTGTCGTAGTAATCTTGTACTTCTTTATCAGTAACTTTTGTATCTTTAAGTTCCTGTTCCTTATATTTCTGTACAGTCAGTTCGAAGTCCAGTTGGTCTTTGTACGTTTCTTCAGTTAAATGATATTGTTTTAATACTGATTCAAATTGTTCTTTATTATTTGATTTTGCCTTCTCGAATTGAGTCTGTACTTCTTTATCTGATACCTCAATACCATTCTTCTCTGCGTCCTGTTTCAACAATTCCTGCTGAACAATTGCGTTTAGTGTCTGTTCTTTTAATTTTTTCTTATCGCTAACATCTTGTCCATATTGTTGCATCATTACTTTAGTTTGAGCATAAGTAGCATTGTATGTTTTACCAGTAATTTCTTCGCCATTTATTTTAGTGACAACTTTATCTTTTTTAACCTTTTCTTCATCGGTTATTTCAACAGGTTTGCTTGACGCTTGTCCTGCTTGTTCTTCTGTTTGTTTTTTGTTTCCTTCTTTGTCTTTACTTTCTTTACTATCTGCGGAGTCATCACCACCACATGCTGCTAGAATAGTGGCCAAACTCAATGCCATTAAAATCATTATAAATTTTTTCATTGATAGTTTCCCTCATTTCATTTCATTGTCCTTACATTCAAACATATTTACACGGGTAAAAGCAAATCTCAAATAGTACTGAGAAATAGACTTCAGCCCTATTCTAAACGCATTTGTACTACTTATTAACATTTCATTTACATTTATTAATTATTTTTACTTAATTCTGCCGTAAAAACGGGCGGTCATATTTTTTGACCCCCCGTTTTACTATTCTAAGCTTTTTTTTATTTCATTGACCATTTCCTGTACAGAGACTAAACCGCCACCAGAGAGATACCAATAGTTTGGATCTAAGTATACAATATTATCATTTTTATAGGCGTCCGTCTTCTTAACAAGTTTATTCTCAACCACCTGCTTGGCTGACGATTCACCGCCTACAACTGCTCCACGATCAATCACATAAAGTAAATCCGGATTCTGTTCCACCACATATTCAAAAGAAACATTCATTCCATGCGTTGATACTTCAATCCCATCATCAACTGCTGGTAATCCAAATACATCATGAATCATTCCAAATCGTGAATTTGGTCCATATGCACTTATTTTATCATCATTGGCAAGAATAATTAACGCATTTTTTCCGCTAGCTGTTGCTGTTTCTTCCAAGTCGGTAATAGATTGTTCTATGTTTTGCAGTTCCTGATTAATTTCATCTTGCTTATCAAAAATATTGCCGATAGTTGCTAAGTTTTCCTTAAATGATTCCATATACCTCGTTGTGTCGACACCAAGGTATACTGTTGGTGCTAACTCGGATAACTGATCATACAGTGCCGACTGTCTTCCAGAGATTACTATAAGGTCAGGATCAATTTGTGCCAGCTTTTCAAAATCGGGTTCCTTTAAGCTGCCAACATTTTGATAATCTTCACCAGCGTATTTTTCCAGGTATGTTGGAATACTGCTGCCTTGGGGAACTCCTTTTACTTCAATCCCTAATTTATTAAGTGTGTCTAATGTACCATAATCAAAAACAACGACTTTCTCAGGATTTTTAGTAACCTCTGTTTCCCCGAGCTCATGGTTAACCATAATTTTTTCCGATTCACCAGTACTTCCATTTGAATTGCTGCTTGCATCTGATGATCCACAAGCTGTTACTACAAGGGTTAAAACACTAATTATACTGAGTAATACTATTCTTTTCATATCTAGCAACCTCCTCATTTTTTAAGCAAAATAAACGCAAATTCGATTATCATTAATATTTTTAATGTCAATATCCATATCATAGATATCTTTTAAAACGCATTTATCAATCACATCACACGTACGGCCTTGCTTCACAATTCTCCCATCCTTTAATGCAACGATTTGATCGGAATAACATGAGGCAAAATTGATATCATGAATGACAATAACAATTGTTTTACCAAGCTCATTTACAAGTCTTCTTAACGTTTTCATAATCTGAACAGAATGACGCATATCCAAATTGTTCAAAGGTTCATCAAGTAATATGTATTCCGTGTCCTGGGCGATAACCATAGCGATATGAGCACGCTGACGTTGACCACCACTTAGTTCATCCAAGTATTTATCCTGAATTTCCCTAAGCTCCATATAGTCGATTGCTTCATCAACTTTTACCCAGTCGTCCTTTTTTAATTTCCCTTGAGAATACGGAAAACGCCCAAATGAAACTAGCTCGCGGATCGTTAATCGTAAATTTATCGCATTTGATTGTTTAAGAATGGAAATCTTCTTAGCCAATTCATTATTTTTTGCCTTTGTAATGTCTTCACCGTCTATCGTGATGACACCTTCGTCCTTGGTGATTAACCTGCTGATCATTGATATTAATGTACTTTTTCCAGCACCATTTGGGCCAATAAATGATGTAATGGTGCCCTTTTCAATTTTTACCGAAACATCATCAACGACATTTTCCTGATTATACTTCTTAAATACACTTTTAATATCTACCATGATTTATTCTCCTTTAACAAAAGATAAATGAAATAAACCCCACCAACAAAGTTAATAATTACGCTTATCGTTGTCCGGAACGTAAAGACTTCTTCGACAATGAATTGTCCGCCCAGTAATGCAATAATACTAATCAGCATCGATCCAATAATCAAATAGAAGTGCCGGTATGTTTTTAGAAATTCATACGTCACGTTAACTACCAATAAACCGAGGAACGTGATTGGACCGATTAATGCGGTAGCAATTGAAATGAGTATCGCAACAATAATCAGTAACCGTTTTACAACATAGTCGTACGGAACACCTAAATTGATTGCTTCATCCTTTCCTAACGCCAATACATCCAAGTACTTATAAAACCGGGAGAAATAAAGGGTAACCAATACCATTAATCCAAGTGATAAATATACCAGACTCTCATTCACATTATTGACGCTGGCAAACATTCGGTCACGCGCTACCATGAACTCATTCGGGTCAATCAACACTTGCATAAATGATGTAAAGCTCCCAAAAAAGGTACCTAAGATCATTCCAATTAGTAACAGGAAGTAAATGTTGTTGTTTTCCCCTCTAAATAAAAACCGGTAAAGGGCAAGTGAGAATAGCACCATAATTCCGATTGAGAGAAAATAATTAATATTACTGTTCATCATCACTAATGATTGTGATCCAAACATGAATATGATAAATGTTTGCAGTAACAGATATAGGGAATCCAGCCCCAGTATGCTTGGTGTCAGAATACGGTTATTTGTAATTGTCATGAACACTGTTGTTGAAAAAGCAATTGCTGATCCTGTCAGGATGATTGCAACCACTTTTAAGATACGACGTGGTAATATGTAGCCAATATTTCCTTTTAAATCATATAAAATGTACAAGAATGCCAGGATAACTGCTATAACAGCTAGAATAATTGTCTTTTTCTTATAGCCCATATTTCTTTCTCCTTAGCAGCAAATAAATGAAAATACCGCTTCCGATAACACCAACTGTTAAGCTAATTGGTATTTCGTAAGGATAAATAATTACCCGACCAACGATATCGCAAAATAGTACGAAGATTGCTCCCAGCAATGCTGTATGTAATAGGCTCTTCTTCAAATGATCCCCCTGATAAATTGTGACGATATTCGGAATTATCAAGCCTAAAAATGGAATAACACCAACTGTTAACACAACTGACGCTGTTACTAACGCAACGATAATTAACCCGAAGTTGACTACCTGGCGATAATTCAATCCCAGGTTTTTGGAAAAGTCCTCCCCCATTCCTACGATTGTGAACTTGTTTGCAAATAAATACGCAATTAGCAAAATCGGGATACTGAAATACATTAGTTCGTAATTGCCACTCATGATCATCGAGAAATCACCTTGCATCCATGAGGACATATTTTGGATTAAATCGTTCTTATATGCGAAAAATGTTGCGACAGAACTAATTATGTTACCAAACATCAACCCTACTAGCGGAATAAATATAGCATCTTTAAATTTGATTTTTTCAAGGATTTTCATAAATATAAACGTTCCGAGCAAAGCAAATAAAAATGACACAAGCATTTTTTGCATGGGGCTTGCTGATGTGAAAACCATTAATGAAACCAAAATACCAAGCCTTGCCGAATCAAGTGTCCCTGCTGTAGTTGGTGATACAAATTTATTCCGGCTTAATTGCTGCATAATTAACCCGCAAATACTCATACTCATTCCAGCGATCAGAATACTTATTAATCTTGGCAAGCGGCTGATCATAACTATTTCAAGTTGATCCTGTGTTAAGCTGAAAACTTCCCAGGGAGCAATATCTGAAACCCCAATAAATACGGATAAAAACGATAATACTAAGACCGCAATTACCAAATATCTAACCTTCATTGTGAAAACCCTCTTAGCCAAATTAGAATGAATATTTCTTTTTATACTTTATAATTAATAATGATATTCATTATCAATTAGATTATTACTGATGATTATAGCACATAACGACCTATCGTCAACTGGTTTTTAGAAAATAACTAAAATTTTGCATTAAAAAAAGCTAACCCATTGGAAAGTGAATGGTTATTCCCAATGGGTTAGCTTTTCTGTTATTTTTATTCTTCTTTTTCTACTTCGCAACCTTCATCTGTACAATAAGTGGTTTTTGACTTTGTAGGATTCAATGTTTCTAATACTGGTTTTTCGCTTTCTTCTTCCCAAACCTTTTCCAGTACTTCAGAAAAAGCTTCCGTTGGCTGTGCACCAGATACAGCATATTTTTCATTAAATACAAAAAATGGAACACCTTGAACGCTTATCTGTCTTGCCTGTTCTTCGTCTGCACGAACATGAATTGCATAGTCATCGACTTTTAACAGCTTTGTAACTTCATCTTTATCCAGTCCAACCTCACCAGCAAGGTCAATTAATGTAGCATGATCACTTATAAGTTTGGACTCAGTGAAGTATGCTTTTAGCAGTCGTTCTGTAATTTCTTTTCCCTTGCCATTCTCATCTGCATACTTTGCAACACGATGAGCATCGAATGTGTTTGTATGCTGCATCGTATCAAAATTGTACGTTAATCCAATGTCAGCCGCTTGTTTGCCCAGTTCTTCATTTGAGTTTTTGGCTTTCTCTACACTCATACCATACTTGCCAGCCAACAATTCATGAATATTTTTCCCAGGATTCATCTCTGCATTAGGATCCAATTCATAGCTTTTATATTCTACTGTTACTTCATCATTATGTGAAAATTTTTCCAATGCCATTTCCAGCCTTCGTTTACCAATATAGCAAAATGGGCATACAAAATCTGACCATACTTCTATCTTCATGGAAAACACCTCATTTCTGTAATTATTGTAGCATAGCTCATTCCTTTACAGTAAATGTTGTGCTTGTATAGGTTGTTCAAAATGTCCGGTGAAAATGATACATCGATATTCATCCTTCTTTTTGAACAAAATTTAATGCTTTTTATCGTCATCCACAAACCGTCCATAATCCGGTACTGCTGATTGATCAAACGTTTGAACAAGTTTTTTTAACCCTTCCTTTAGCTTCTCGCCTTTCATAACTGAACCATGACCAGGTACTACGATTTCAGGCTGCAATGCTTCAAGCTTTTCTACCGACTCTTTTGCTGCCTGCCAGTCTGTAGTTAGATACCTTGGCGGCCCATTCACTTCTACAGTTTGCATCAGGACATTATAAAATGAATCCTGACGAACGGTTATAAAAGCATCACCGGATAGAAGTAATGAATCCTTCTCGCGGTAAAACGATACATGCCCCGGTGAGTGACCAGGTGTATGAATCCATTTCCAGTCATCAAGTCCTGGTACACTATTATCTTGGGGCAATGCTTGAACCGCATTTCCAATATTAATCGGTTCATTGGGATACATCCCGGAAATTTTAGCTAGAAAACCACCCTCAACGGTTGAATCTGGCTTTGGATAGCTTTTCTCCCCAGTTAAGTAAGGAAGTTCAAGTTCATGTGCGTAAACTGGAACATCCCATTCTTCAACTAATTCAAGTAACCCGCCTACATGATCAAAGTGTCCATGAGTTAAAATGACTGCAGAAGGTTGACTATCTCTTCCAAAACGATCCACGACAACGGAACGTATCTCTGCCGCTGCTTTTGGAAGCCCAGCATCAACAAGCACCCAATCCCCTTCACTGGGTAAGCCAATAAAGCTTATATTCGCAATCTGGTCTGTATAATAATACATATCGTTTAATACCTCTTGCCCAGAACCACTGGTAATAGAAGTCATTGGTATTACCTTACTATCTTTACTTTCGTGTAATTCTTCATCCATCTCATACTTCCTCCTTTATCTCTTAGTATCTGGATATGTAATTATTTTTATTAATAAAAAAACTACCCACACCATGTGAGTAGTTTTAAGTATTCTAATATGACTGTTGGTCCTGAACAGAACCATCCTGTTTGTATATCTTTAGGGATGTCCCTTTATTCCTGGCAATTTCACGAGCCCGTTCGACAGCATCCTCCTTTTTATCAAAGACCTCGCTTGCACGTTTGGCATTACTTGATTTTACAGCCCAGCCATCATCATGTGGTTCAACATGCTCTGCTTCTTCCAACCGTTCGGGATTGCTTTCATACTTTTTGCCTTCTTCCGAGCGTTCTACTGTTTTACCATTTTTCTCATACGAATCAACTTCGTCCTCGTCTGCACTTTGCCGCCATTCTTTTGCTTGTTCCATTGCGATTGGAATCGCCTTCCCCTCTTCATAACCTTCATCAATCATTGAATTAGCAATATCAATCGCCTTCTTTTTTGTTACATGATTTAAATTCTTCATCGACGACGGGTAATCGTTTAATGTCCAAGGCATTGACAACCCTCCTCAATTTTTAAATAGTTTACCCTTTACTAAGTGCCTTAAACCTAGGGCTCTTAAGTTAGGGTGTTTTCTATAGGTTGTTGCTAGTGCTATATTGCAACATAATGTGGAAAAATAGTTGAGTGCTATGATACTGCTACGGAAAATGAGTATATTCCAGCTGCGTGGCCGAAAAGCCACACTAAATACTAGGAATCGGCTCACCATAGTTTTTAACGAATTTATATCAACTACCCATTAAGAGGCGTTGGTTAAAAAAGCTGCTTACCACTATGGTAAACAGCTAATGTATTAATCCTCGAGCAACGATTGTCCCATAATCGTGACTCGTTTCGTATTTTTTAAGTCGGTAATCGTCTTTGCCCCAACACCGAGCATCGTCATTTTCAACTCAAGCTCAATCTGGTCCATTGTCTGAATAACAGCTTCGTCTGACTCGGTCGCAGCCTGCAGTAATTTACGGGCAAACCCTACCACATCCGCTCCAATCGTAAGTGCTTTGGCAGCATCCACACCAGTCTTCATACCACCACTTGATACAATTGGGACATCAGGTAAAGTGTCTCTAACTGAAACAATACAATCTTTTGTAGGAATTCCCCAATTATTAAAGGCTTCAGCTGCTGCCTTTTTCAACGGATCCTTCGAACGTAACTTTTCAACCTGACTCCAGGAGGTACCACCCGCACCAGCTACATCAATGTATGTAATTCCTGCGTCGTATAACTTTTTAGCTATTGTGCCATCGATGCCAAAACCAACTTCTTTCACACCAACAGGAACATCCAAGGCTTTACAAACTTTCTCTATTTTTGAAAGCAAGTTTTCAAAATTCAAATCTCCCTCATCCTGAACTGCTTCCTGCAGCGGATTAAGGTGTAAATAAATTGAATCTGCACCAGTCAGATCTACAATTCGCTGACAATCTTCGGCACCATATCCATAATTCAGCTGTACTGCACCAATATTGGCTATTAAAGGTACTGTCGGTGCTTGTTTACGAATCAAAAAAGAATCCTTATGTGCATCACTTTCCAAAAAAGCACGGGTTGAGCCAAGTCCAACCGCCCAGCCTTTTTCTTCTGCTCCGATAGCGAGATTTTGATTAATTTTAGTTGCAAGTTCAGACCCGCCAGTCATTGAACTAACAAGAAAAGGCGCCTTTAATTGTTTTCCTAGGAAGCTTGCCGCCAGATTGATATCATCAAAATTTATCTCTGGCAACGCATTATGTATAAACGATATCCCTTCCAATCCAGTTGATTTATTCACTCCTTCCACATTACCTGTTAAGCAATGGCGAATATGTTCTGTCTTTCGCTTATTAATTCCTTCCTCCATCTTTACACACCCTAACTCTTAATATTTACTGATTTATCTTCAAAACGAGCCATTTTTTGGCGTACACGTTTATTCTTCAAATATTGATGAAATGTTACAAAGTAAACACCTGTTATTACCATCATCATACCAGCTATTTGCGACCATGTAATCGGAGAAGCATATAGCCATACTGCAAGCCATGCAGTATTGATTGGTACTAAATTCATATATATACTCGCTTTGCTTGCTCCAATCTGTTTAATTCCATAATTCCATAATAAGAAACCTGCGACAGAAGAGCAAATAATCATAAATGACATTTCTCCCCAGGCTTGAGTGGACATGGTAAAAATATCGTCCCAACCCTTTTCCGGGATAGAAAAAATGACAAGAAATATGGAACCTGTCAATGTTGTTAAAGTCGTCGTTACAACAGGGGAAACATCACGCATAGCAATTTTACCTAACAACCCGTGACTAACCCAGCAAATCAACCCACCAATAAATAAAAGATCACCTGAATTAAACTCAAGATTCACCAACGTTGCTATTGACCCTTTCGAAATCACAACAACAACTCCCATTAGTGACAATATAAGGCCAAATCCGAGTTGTTTATTCCAGGCCTCACCTAAAAACAGCACAGCACCAAATGTGAGAAGAACAGGCGTTGTTGCAACAATGAGTGATCCGTTGATAGCGGAGGTAATATCCAATGCTGTAAAAAAGAAAAAGTTGTAACCAAAGATACCGGTTATCGCCATTAACAATATGGAGAGCCATTGCTTTTTAATAGCTGCAATATCCAGCTTTTTTCGTGCTAATACGAAGACTAGCAACAAAATACCAGCTGATCCAAATCGAAAGGCAGCCGCTGTAACAGGAGGTATCTCCGTAATAATATGCTCAGCCGCTACAAAAGCCCCTCCCCAAAATAAAGGTACGAGCAGCAGCCAGAAGTATATGGCGATTGATTGCTCATTTTTCATCTATACCCTTCTTTCTTATTCAAACGACTTACCAATTAGCAATCCAAATTACTGTCACATACTATAAAGTCCTATCATAAAGTATACTTGCTTGATTACTAGATTGGAAGAAGCTTATTCTAGATCTGTATAAGATTCTAACCCAAAGCATAGCAAAATAACGAATTTAATAGTACAGTTATATTAGAAAACTTGGCATTCACTAAAGCCTTTGGGCGAATTGCCTTAGTTGTAATAATGCAGTAAGAAAGTAGTTATACTTTCTATATTTGCTCACAAAAGCGTTTACAATAACCATGCCAAACAAGAAGGAGGAAAACACATGATACAACAGGCAAAGGTATTTGCTGAAAAGGCACATGAAGGACAGAAGCGAAAAAGTTCAAATGCACAATATATTACACATCCGATTCGTGTCGCAGAAAGATTGGGAAAATCGGGTTTTAGTGAAGAAGTAATTTGTGCCGGATATTTGCATGATGTCGTTGAGGACACCTCCTATGAAATCGAGGATATAGAATCAGTCTTTGGTCCAAGGATTGCACATCTCGTAGCTTCCCATACAGAGGATAAGTTGAAATCATGGCAGGAGCGCAAACAGCACACAATTGACACTGTAAAAAACGCTGAAAAAGAAGTGAAGTACCTTATTGTCGCTGACAAGTTAGATAACCTGCTTTCTATGGAAGAAGAATATGCACGCCAAGGTGATAAGTTGTGGGAGAATTTCAATGCTGGTTTCAATCAGCAAAAATGGTATAACGAATCAATAGCTGAACATATGAATGCTGGATTAGCAGCTAACGAAGTGCCCGCCTACTTTGAGGAATTCGAGAACGCGGTTAAGCGGATGTTTGGTTGAAGTTTCCTGTATCCGGCTGAAGTTTATCGGATCTGGTAGAAGTTCTCCGTATCCGGTTGAAGCGAAGCCCCACATATGTGGCAAAGGTTTCTCAACTTCATTATCCAGCCGACTTAAAAAAAGAGCGTCTCCCCTATTAAATTAAGGAAGAACGCTCTATTTTCATCGCATTTTACGGAAATTATAGTTGTCCTTTTGCTGTTTCGATACTTTTTTCCATTTACTTTTCTCTTCCAGCATTGTTTTTTGATCCTGTTTTCTTTTTTCATATGCGAGTTCGCGTTGAAGTTTGAGATAGCTTTGGTAGCGATCCTCATCCAACTCACCATTATTCAATGCTTCCTGAATGCGACAGCCTGGTTCTGTATTATGCTGGCAATCATTGAATTTGCATTCTTTTTCAAATGCCTCAACATCCTGAAATGTAGCTTCAATCGCTGATTCACCTTCCCATAGCTGCAGTTCACGCATCCCCGGTGTATCAATTAACTGAGCATCATTCGGCAGCCTGAACATCTCTCGGTGAGTAGTGGTATGACGTCCTTTGCTGTCGGATTCACGGACACCTTTTGTATCCTGTACATCCTGTTCCAACAACGTATTCACCAATGTTGACTTACCGACACCTGATGAACCGAGCAATGCAGCAGTCTGTTGTGGTGCTAAATGCTCCATCAATTCATCAATACCTTCTCGTGTCACGTTACTAATAGCTACAATTGGCACGCCAATCGCAACATCTTCCACTTGAACCGTAACATCTTGAACTTCATCTGGAGTGCATTCATCCTTCTTTGTTAATACAACAACAGGTGATGCACCACTTTCATACGTTGATAATATATAACGTTCAATTCGACGCAGATTCAAATCATGATTTAGTGAATTAACGATAAATACAGTATCCATATTAGCTGCGACAATTTGCGCCTCGGTCTTCGTGCCGGCAGCCTGTCTGATAAACTGGCTTTTTCGTGTCAGAACCCGGTTGATTACTGCTTTAAATTCGTCAGATAACTTTTGAACATCAACCCAATCACCGACTGCGGGAAGATCAAGTGGCGAAGATGCCTGATTTAAAAATTTTCCACTTAAATGGGCGAAGTAATCCATGTCACCGTCAGTAATCCGGTAACTATTTTTCTGTACCGTAATAACACGGGCAAGATTTTCTTTTTCAATATCCTGAATGGTATCATCCCATCCGATTTGTTTTAATTTTTCCAACTAAAAATTTCCTCCTTTTATTTGGAGGAAAAGCCGTACACTACACTGACTGTTCCTCCACTTTGCTGCGTGTGTGCTGGTTTACTGAAATTTGATTTACAATTGCCATAAAACACCACTCCTTTCAAAATGGATGAACAAAATTTAAAATAATCTATTTCTTATAATTATACTTTTTTTAAAAAAAGTCAAGTTTAGAAAAACCGGGCAAACCCCGCCCGGTTCTAACCGCCTATTTTAAATGACAAATCCGCATTAGATATAAAACGCGAAGTAGATTGAAGGTAACCGATTCGTAGTATTTAGTGTAGTTCTCTAACCACGCAGTTGGAATATACTCGCTTTCCGTGGGCTCACCACGAGCCTCCTCGCTCGCAAAGAACGCTCCCTGTGGGGTCTCTTAGGATCGCTGTCCCACAGGAGTCTCGCATATTCCAACT
>JBDNGJ010000226.1:0-16894 GCA_041689365.1 Virgibacillus sp. | reverse complement strand
TTTATCAGCAACTTATGGACACTCAGGAATTTAAGGAGAGATAAAGTGGAATTAAAACAAGATAACAAACATAATATCAGGCTTACTTCTGCAGAGATATCGAGTCTTTGGACAACATATGTAAATAACACGATGTCTAAATGTGTTCTTAGTTATTTTAAAAGCAAAGTACAGGATTCTGAAATTCGCTCGGTTGTTGAATTCGCTTTAGATGTATCCCAAAAAGCTATTAACGATATTGAAAGTGTTTTTAAAGAAGAAAAGTACCCGATACCAATTGGATTTACTGACAGAGATGTGAATATAAATGCTCCTCGTTTATATTCAGATAAATTCTTTATTAATTATATTGACCAAATGGCTAAAACAGGTTTTTTTGCATATGGAATGTCTGCATCTTTATCATCACGATTAGATATTCAAGAATTATTTAATCGGCTTATAAAGTATAATATTGATATAAATACGAAATCAAAGGCAGTATTATTATCCAAGGGAATACATTTAAGACCCCCAAGTATCCCTAAGCCTAAAAAGGTTGATTTTGTTAATAAACAAAGCTTTTTAACGGGTTGGTTTGGTCGCAGAAAACCTTTGTTAGCGGTGGAGATTGCAGATCTATATCATAACCTTCAAACAAATTCGATTGGGAAAGCATTAATTACAGGATTTGCTCAAACAGCGGAAACTGAAGATGCTCGTGATTATTTAAAACGTGGAAAAGAAATATCGAATAAGCATATTAAAATATTCACTTCGATTTTAACGGAGGAAGATATTCCAGTTCCAAGGAATTGGGATGAGGACGTGCTAGATTCAACTGAAGCCCCATTTTCTGATAAATTGATGATGTTTCACATTTCTCTGCTAAGTTCAAGTGGAATAGGAAACTACGGTGGAGCAATATCAACGAGTACAAGACGTGACCTAGCCACACATTTTTCAAGACTTTTAACAGAAATAGCTCAATATACTGAAGATGGAGCTAATCTACAGATTAAACACGGATGGATGGAACAACCTCCACAATCAGTAGATAATAATGATTTAATTAAAAGATAATACGTATATCTTAACGCGAATAATTTCTCCGTTATCTCAACAGGGAAAAATCGTTCCTGTAGTTTCAGTGAAAAGTTAATCACCAACACAAAAAACCCATCAATTCAGCGTCTAATTTGATGGGTTTTTTACATTACATTTTTTTGCAGCACTTCAACGGTCAATCTGCTATGACGCCTTTGAAAACCATTCCTTGATCAAGGTCAATAACTTCGAGTACATTTGAATTTTTCACATAAACACTTTTATATTGTGCGTGCCCATCTTCATCTTTTAGAATGATAACTCGCGTCTGTTTATTATCTTCAATGACTTGAGCCTGGTAATCATCTGAATCTACCTGTTCATCCAGTACAGTGAATTCAGGCAACACTTCAACCTGATGACTTTTTTCAGAAACTTCAACATTCGCTTGTGATTTTTTAGTTTTCTCTATTGGTAATGCACCGGCATCGGTTATACCTCCTGCAGACAATATTAGCGCTCCTGCAGCTGTAGTCATAAATAGTGACTTCATATGTTTTTTCTCCTCTTCTATCTGACTACTACCATCATAGTCAAGAAATGTAAGAAAAGGCTTTGAAGAAAATTAGAAATTGGTGAGAATTAGACAACAAATAGATGACAAACATTTCCTCCATGTTTCAACTCACGCAATTCGTTTCACACAAATTACTTTTTCTTCTTTGCCAATTCATCACGATCTAGAGCTCTTGGAGGTTCTTCAAGCCACTGATTTTTAATCATGATGTTTGCTCCGTCTTCTGCGTACTTAAGAATTTCATTTAATAGCCTATTATAAGTAGCACCTAAATCCCTTCTTGGACTCATCGACATACTAGTTCCATAAAAGCCGACACTTAATGCTATAAGACCAGTACTATAATACATCATTATCTTATCCGAGAATGTATATGTTGTAGAATCCGTAACAGAATCATCCACCTTTGCTGGAGCAGGCACATCATCCTCATGCAGAATGGACCCAAAAATTTCGCAATGTTTCTGAGAAATTTCCTTACCTCTCATCAAAAACTTTCGTACATCCGTATTCTTTGCCACTTGACTAAACCCAATCATGGTAGCCGATCCTAACGCATTTCGTTGATAATTACCAAACAGATTAACAATTTCGGAACCTGTCAATGGTCTTCTCTCTCCAAAGTATCCAGTTAAGAAGTTTTGGCTTTTTACGAAATCATAACTTTCAGGTACTGGTAAATATGGCATATGAATGTAAAGTCCTTTTGACTGCAGCACCGTTATCAACGTTTTAAGAAGTCCAGTTTGTTCATAAACACATTCTGAGAAGTAATTAAAAACATCCACCCTACCAGCCATTGCCAAGCTAATACTATATGCCTCCAATGCAATTTGTGCACCTTGATGCAGGTAACGTAAGATATAGTCATCCGAATACAATTTCGGTGCATTTACATCAACATCTTCAGACGGTTTAAAACCATATGGTATCGGATAATTCTCCTTAGTGAATATTTCCCTTAGCTTAATCAAATGTGATTGAGCTAAATCTAGAGCCTGTTGTACAAGTGGTTGTATTTCACTATCAGACACCTTTGCCAAAAAATATTGTAATTTACATTCCAGCGCACTATCATTCATATATGCTGCCCACATCTGTGTAATTTCCGATGAGGTCAATTCCTGATTCTCGTTATTAATATCTTACACCTCCTAATAGTATAAATTATAATATTACTTTTTCCATATGAAGGGATTTTTATGTAATACAAAAAAAACAGCCCACAAAATAATGAGCTGTTGATACGTTAATAGTTTATTTAATTATTAAAATTGGACACGTTGCATGGTGAACAATATTTGTACTTACACTTCCAAGCAGAAGTTTTTTCACTCCACCAAGACCACGACTGCCAACAATAATCAGGTCAATCTCATGATCGTCAGCATATTCGCAAACTTTATCTCCTGCATTCCTTTGAGAGTGATCCACCAAAACATCCGTGTAGACGACTATGTCTTCTGCTTCGAATTCTTCTTTAATAGTCTGCATCTCTGGACGTAGACTCTCCGCTATTTCCATTTCAATATTACGTGCCATAACAATATTTGTGTTTGGGCCAGTTTGTGTTACCACTGAAATAACATGAACCTCCGTACCAGGTACGCCTGCAGCCTGTAATCTTGCTTCTTGAAACGCTTCTTTACTTAGATCAGAACCATCATAAGCTACGAGAATTCTTCTTTTCATAATCAAGCACTCCTCCCTCACCAAATTAGGAAGGTTTCTCCCTACTTCAATTATACCAAGTCTAAGTAAGTTAAAGTACGTACTATTATTGAAAAGTATAGCAATATTATGACGGTCAATTTTACAAAAAAGATGCTTCTATCCCCTCATAATTACAGGTGATATCTTGCATCAAATGTACACCATTATTAATTTACCAGTTTACTTAAAATAGGGAGCACCCTTATCCAATAAGAGGATATGTAAGTTGAATTCAAAGAATTATTTAGAGGCAGATAAAACCCAATAAGGACCTTGATTTTCAACCTCCTTATTTTTTAGCAAAAGACCAACCAAATATTTTTTTGGAACGCTCTATCAGCAATTGGTATCCATAAATGATAAAAGCAAATCCATAGTAAAATGCAAAAAGATGCATACGTTGAAAATTGACTAATTTATAGACGTTATACTTTTCGAAAAAGTAAGTAAGTGGAAACGATAAACTTAAATTAGCAAATAAATTCAAAAGAACGTAACGTTTGAAATTGCCAAACGTTAAATGAAAAATCCATAGTGTACCTGCAAAAAATGAACCGAAAATAAAACTGAAATCCATAAAAATAAGTTCTTTGATTCCTCCTTTAACTTTCCACCATTTATACCTATAGGATAAAAAACATCCGCATATAACAAGCAAGGAACAAAAAAGTGAAACAGGCAAATATTTACGAAATGAACGTTTAGGTAAAAATATAATAGAAATCCATGAAATGACTAACAATCCTACTCGGATCATATTAGAAACCATTCTTTCCCTCCTTTTTCAGATATTCTTTGCCATCTATAGTAAAACTATTCCTCTAAAGTGACCTTAATATTGTGAAGGTTTCTACTTAAAACCATGCTGACGCACGACAGGTTCTGTTATTTCATACAAGGGATTTTTAAATCTTACAGTAAGACTCTTGAATCAAAACAAAATTGTTCCCTTATTCTTGAAATAGGTACTATTCCCTTTAATACTTCTAATTAAATGATTTCGGTGCTATCATAAACCTATATACAACTAAAAGGTTCGTGATCCTAATGCCCACACTAAACTACGGAACAACAACTATAAACTACTTACGCTACAACCAAGAACGTAAAGACTTGAAAATATCAGTAACTATCGTAAACGGGGTCGAGGTGTACTCACCTGATAACCTTGATGATGAGGATCTTAATGACTTACTTAAAAAGAAAGCACCGTGGATTCTTAATAAAATAAAAGAACTGAATCAAGTTGAAGCATCTATTCAGCCAAAGGAATTTGTCAGTGGGGAAAAGTTGCCATACCTAGGACGTAACTATCGCCTTAAAGTCCAACGCGAGCCTGTTACGAATGCTGAGCTTTCCTTATATCAAAGCAGGTTCATTGCAACCGTTCCAAAAAACTGGCAACAAAGTCAGGTACAAGAAACGTTAGAAAAGCAACTTATCCAATGGTACCGCCACCATGGTGCTAAAAAACTGCAGGAACGGAGCCAGCATTATCAAATGCTGATGAATGTCACACCAGCATCGGTAAATTTCCGCACGCAGCATAAACGATGGGGAACATGCACCCCTGATGGTGATATTTACATTAACTGGCGCCTCATCATGGCTCCAGTAAAGGTGTTAGATTATGTTGTTGTGCATGAACTTGCACACCTTAAAGTTCAGGACCATTCACCGGAATTCTGGAAAATAATTAAGTCCATTATGCCAGACTATGAAAAACGAAAAGAATGGCTTCGAGTAAATGGCATGTCCCTGCATTGTATCGGATGAAAAATAGAGCATGATACCATTATTGGTGTCATGCTCTATTTGTAGATATAAATGGTGTACTAACGCTGATGATTTCTTTCAACATGTTAATTTGTTGTGTCCAGAAAATAAAAATTAATCCCACCTTTGCCTAAATTAGATCGTTAGGGATTACCTGCTCATTGCACCTCCCCCTCTGGGTGGGATTGGTCTATTTAACCGTTCCATGTTATTACATGAAGCGGTTTTTAATATGGAATGGACTGCTAAAGTAATTAAACACAGTTTGTACTTCTGAAAACATTTTCAACTGCAGATGTGCCATGCTGTTGGTTTGCATTATCTCGTGATGATTACGACCATCAGAATGTACTATGTCTGTCATGAAATTCATCTAAATTTTCACCAGCATTTCCTTTATGTGCACACAAAAAATGCACCTTATCAAACTCTATATCAATTAAGGTACTATTATATAAACGTACAAATCTATTCTTTTATCGATAACCCTAATCAGCGTTGGGATCACTCAAGTCTAATTTTCGTCGTTTCATTTCATTTTCAATTACTGATATAAACTCTGGGTCTAAACGCAATTTTTTTGCTTTTATATATGCTTGAATTAATGCTTCATCAGAAAGCTCTTTCATGGTTCCCAACACGTCCTTTCTATCTTAATAAATTGTTTCTCATATGTATTATCCGTTATCATGCCATGCCAGAACGGGAGACGTATTTCGTTAGGTGTAGGTTTCTTGAAACTAGCGTTAAATAAACTCTTTTCCTTAACACATTTAGTTTGATGTGCCCGTTATTTCATCATACAAAACACTTATTTATTATAATTTCAACAACTTCAATCACACCTAAAGAGAACGTATGATCTCAATCATATAATGAGGGAAAGAAATTATCAAGCTTAAGCTTTCTTCCTTTATCACCCAAGCTAAAAGTGGTGGACTTTTCTGTTTGTGAAGCTTGTAATCAGTGGGAAAAATAAACGTTTTAAAGACCCCTCAACCATTCTAAAAGTTGAATTTTTCTAGGGACTGAACTATTTTCACAAGTGTATAAATCAGTGTAATGGATACAATAGTTAGTACAAACCCCGTGGTGCCTTTCACTTCATACGTAAATTGCTTTAATACCTATATGAGGAGTGGGGCGAGGTTGAACAGAAATCAAGAAAAAACGCAAAAGGTATACAGCAGCCGCGAATCTGTGGCTTTATTAGATATTAAAGAGTCAACTTTACGAAAATATGTTTTATTGCTTGAGGACGCTGGTTATAAGTTTCATAAAAATGAGTTAGGACACCGGGGTTATTATGAAAACGACTTAATTGCTCTAAAAAAATTATTAGAGATCAAGGATTTCCCTGAAATGACACTTAAACAATCAGCCTCTGCAGTAATGTCATGGGTTCAAGGTGATGATTTGTCAGATGCCGATATATATGATAATATATTGTCGTACAACCGTCATAACGCGAGTTATAACGACCTGCATAAAGAAATACAGGAATTTAAAAAAAGACATGAAGCATACAATCAGACACTAATCGAGCGTATGGAAAAACAAGAAAAAGTTCTAATGCGCGCTCTGAATGAGATTCAGGAAAAGGTTGCAAAACTATTAAAAGAACGATGATCTTCTTAAACTGAATGGGGGTAAACGGGTTGACTTATTGGGACAAAACTCACTTCAGACGATTGAACGATGAATTTGAAAGAAAGCTTAATCGTTCATTGACTGATAGGGAGAAGGAATTTCTTAGATGGCTTGCAACGAAGCATTGCTCGGAAATGTCATCGCAGGAAAGCAACCAAAATAAGTGAACCGTGAAAGGTCAGTCTGATGTACTTCCATTATTTTTTTATGCTACCCACTAGTGCTCAAATATCCCTTCAGATGTTGGTAAGTTAAACTAGTGATAAAATATTGGAATTTCATTTAAAGGTGAAAGGAAATGGTGAAAGATGGGACCATTACAAGATATTATGGGTGTCGAAGAGGCTTCATTGTTATGGGATTTATCACCTGGCTATATCAAAAACCTTTGTGCCAATAATCATGTGCAATGTAAAAAGATTGGAGGAACTTGGGTGCTCGACAAAAATCAATCAAGCCCCAAAAAAGTTAAACTCTCTTCACTTAATGTTGATCCAAATGATTGACAAAAAATCACCCCGCGAAGTTTGCTCAGGCAAGTTTTAATAAATCAGACTACTATTTGTTTTATTTCATAACCAGCTGATAATTGATCCAAGTGTTTTACTAAATCATAATTTCCTCTAGTAATTTTACTAATACTCCAAATCTTCCTTTCTATATATTGTACTTCATAATCCCGAGCATTGACGCTTTTAATTTTTTGTAGCCTTCATAAATTTCTAGTTCCAAATCATTTTTTACGTCAATCAAGATGTTAAGTTCAAATTATCCCCCGCACACCTCCTGGGGATAATTTCCCGGAAAGGAGTGTGTCAGTGAATATGAAAGATGTGTTAACACTGTTGATCCCTTTTGGCATGTTGATTGAAATAAGCCCTCATGTGCTTTAGCTTAGCCGTAAGGAGTTATCCCTTAATGGATACCTCTGTACACGTTTTAATGTATCAGTTGTAGATGTGTTGTGCCTAAGTGTATTAATACGCAATATGTTTATAATGCACTTCAGCAAGGTCCATTAATTGTATGGCAAGCGCTTCTACTTTTGCACCGGGACAATTATATTTTCGCAGTTTCTTCTTAATTTGCCTGCGCATTTCGCGTTTAACGTCATCCTTTACAGTCCAATCGATAACAGCGTGCTCTCTGATTATTCCTGTAACGATATGTGTCAGGTCTTTCACGTCTTCTTGTTCGAATTCTTCTAGTTCCTTTTCAAGCATTTGATAAAAAGGATATTCCTTTGGTTCGAAGCCATGCTCAACACTTTCTTCTGCATTATTGCGCATAACATTCATGACATCACGGTATTCTTCCAGCAATTCCTCAATGGTAAGTTGTCGTGTCTTGCGCTGCTCAATCAATTCCTCTAGCCGTTCTTTTAGCGACGTATACAGCACTGGATTCTCGTCCAGCTTAACCCGGATTTCATGCTTAATCGCATGCTCCATCTCAGCTGCTTTTGATTCAGGTGACTTTATCTCATCCAGCTTCTGATCAAACCGGTTCGATAAAATATCAATTGGCTCAACCAACACGTGAGGAGTTGTTGCATATACATGCTCCTCGACCAATTTCCTTACTTTCGCGCCACAGTCAGAGATGTCCATTCCCGTTTCGACATGATACCTTGACTTAGCCAATTTACGAATCTTCCCTAGCCACTTCAAATCGTCTACATATGGCTTTGCTTTTGGATTTGGCAATACCATATCCATGCTTTCGGAAAACTTCTGAAAAGCTGTATCGAATTCATTGCGGATGTCTTCTGGTGCCAGCACCATCAAGCATGCTTCAAGATCATCTTTATTCTTATAGTCAAAAAATCGCATTGCTTTACGGTGTCGTGTTTGCAAGCGCGGGATTTCCACATCAACTTCACGCAATGCACCTTTAATATCTTCCTCATGGAAAACACCTAATGCTTCCTCTAAGAAACGTGATACCCCATAATAGTCAACAATTAATCCATATGTCTTTTTGTCATATGTCCGGTTTGTTCTGGCAATTGCCTGGAGCAGATTATGCTCTTTTAACGGCTTATCCAAATACATAACCTGTTCAATTGGTGCATCAAATCCAGTTAAAAGCTTATCGCAAACGATTAAAAAGCTTAACGAATCCTCACTCATCGGCTTTTTAAGAAAACGTTGAATAACCTGCTTTTCCTCTTGTTTGGCTAAATGATGCTCTTTCATTTCTTCCTCATCGTTATGACCACTAGAGATAATCACCTTGGATTCATAATCGCTGAGTTCATCCAGCATTTGTTTATAGACAACAGCCGCTTGCCTGGATATAGCAACAATTTGTGCCTTAAATCCATTTGGCTCAATGTGAGTTTCATAGTGCTCAATCATATCCAACACAACCGAACGAATCCGCTTTGGCGATGCGGTAATGGTTTCTTCTGTTGCATACTTCTTTCTAATTCGCTCCCGATCTTCCTCCGAATACTCACGGAAATAACGGTCGAATAACTGATCAATCGATTCACCATGAACATGTAAATCGACCATCCGGGCTTCATAAAAAATCGGTACTGTTGCCCCATCTTCCACAGACTGTTCAATCGAATATTTATCAATATACGTTCCAAACGTTCGAAATGTACTCTTATCTGATTTATCGATTGGCGTACCTGTAAAGCCAATATAAGTAGCATTTGGCATTGCCAACCGCATATTCATCGCAAGTTCACTGTATTGAGAACGGTGGCTTTCATCGACCATAACAATAATATTCTCAGATTTAGTGAGCTGCGGATATTCTTTTTCACCCTCAGCCTCCTGGAACTTCTGTACAAGTGTCATGACTGTTGACCCTGGACCTTTTTGTAATAGGGTTTTTAGTTCTGAAACAGATTCAGCCTGTTGCGGATTCGGAAAACCACACAGGCGAAATGTATTCGTAATTTGACGATCCAAATCCTGACGATCTGTGACAATCACAATCGTAGGGTTTTTCATTTTAGCGATACGTCTTAACTTGGTTGCCAAAAAAACCATCGCAAGACTTTTACCTGAACCTTGTGTTGCCCATACCACACCACCACGATGCTGGGGATCTTCAGCATGCAAAATTCGATCAATTGCTTTATTCACTGCGCGATACTGCTGGTAACGTGTCATCTTCTTAATAACTTTACCCTCGTCAGGTTCATACACAATAAAATTTTGAATGATATCAAATAATCGTTCTTTCACTAACATTCCAGTCAGCAAAACATCCTGTGATGATGGACTGACACCGATTTCCGCAACGGTTCTAGGATATGGATCCTTCCATTCACTGTAATGCTGCAATCTAGCACCAATTGTTCCAGCCCTAGCACGATCATTACTAGTCGAAATCATAAACTGATTATACTTAAACACCTGCTCATTCTCACGCTGGTAACGAAGAAGCTGTTTCACCCCTTGCGAAACCTGTTCATCAGGTGGCAATGTCGGACTTTTGCATTCAATCACAACTAAAGGCAGCCCATTCACAAAAATCATCACATCCGGGCGAATCGTTCCTACAGCATTTGTAATCGAAAACTGATCCACCACGAGAAACTCATTGTTTTGGATGTTATCAAAATCAATTAACTTAACAGTCTGGCTTTTGCGACCTTTCCCAAGATCCTGCTGCACGGAAATCATGTTGATCAAAAGCTCATGAAAAGCCTGATTCGCCTCCATCACATTTGTCGCTTCCATATGTGTCAGCGAACGAATAACCTTGTTCAGGTTATTCTCAGAAAGCCATGGATTTAATCTTATTAATGCATCCGTCAGTCTTTTTCGCAACACAATCTCCGCCTGTGTATCCCGTTCCTGGTCTAAAGAGGATCCGTGGACATACGTATACCCAAGACTTTTCAGATGATCAATCACTCTATCTTCGACTAATCCTTTCTCATTCCAGTCTTGCGTAATACTCATGATTCCACCACTTCTTCATCGTCGATTGGGACACGGACTTTACCGGTTAGGAGGTCTTGCATAAGGCCTTGTTTTACGTTAGATAAATAACTTATTTTTTTCCTTCTATTTCTAATTTTTGAATCATAACTTGATAATATTCTAGAGAGTTTAATTTGCTCATCGATTGGCGGTAATGGAATTTCTGTATTAAAAAACTCTGTAGATCTTAAGTGAACTTGGGTACTACCCACTTTTTTCTTTACCATTTCATCCCTAAAATACTCTGAGTTTGATAAGTAAATTAAAAAGTCCGAATTTAATCTGCTATCGATTCTGAAACCATAAACTCCCTGGGCTATCAGATAAGAGTCTTCATCTATAATCTTTATTATTCTTCCAATGTTGGGCCCTGACGGTACTAGATCTCTTAGAACTGTGACTAGGTAAGACTTATTAACAAAAGAATTGCTATATTTATCAGCAATCTCCTCACTGGTATAAGCAATATCTAAATCTGAAGCATTAAATATTCCATTAGGATTAACGGCCTTTTTTGGAAGAACTTTAATTCCAGAGTCACTAAATTCATTAGATTTTAAAGATGCACCGCTTTTACTTTCTAATAAATGGCTCTGAATTGTTGAAACTTCCCACGATTCCGGTATTTCCCCCAAAAGTGTTTTCTTAAATCTTGTATGCCCGATTCCTTTTGTTAGGAGTTGTTGCATCAATCCTTTTTTTACTGTTTCTGTTTGCTTTATGATTTGTTCTGTTTTCTCAATTGCCTCGTCTACTGATGAAAGGATTGTTGCTATTTTTTGTTGTTCAATCATCTTAGGTAATGGAAGCTTGAATTTGATTAAATCGGACTTTTTTACATGAACTAATCCCGAACCTCCATGAGCACTATTCGCTATTATAATAGTTAACCTTAATAATGAATAATATAAAAATTCCTTCTTTATTAATGCACTTTCTTTTATATAAAGCTTGAAAATATGTTGATTCAAAAGTCCTTCCGGTCCCTTCCATATGTGTGGACCAAATGAGGTTCCTCTATTACCCGACCAGGAGAATAACAAGTCATTTCTACCAATGAAATGCTTGTCATCGTAATCTCCATCATAATAGTTAAATTTCGGATCTCCATTTAAATTACTTATTCTGATAATCGGGATTCCTTCATTCCTCCATTCGGATGACTTAAACCCTCTACCATTTATCAAATCTACAATTGAGCCAAGTTCCACATATGTCCATTGTTTAAGCATCATATCCAAGCTCCTTCAGATATCCAAACATATTATTTTCAATTTCGTCCATTTCTTTTTCTAAATTCTGAAGTTCGGCTAATGCTTCCTCCACATCGATTTGTTCTTCTTCCTCTGATGTATCAATATATCGAGCTAAATTTAGGTTAAAGTCGTTTTCCTTAATTTCTTCTAGATCAACGACACGGCAATACTTATCTTGATTTTCCCAAGAATCATAAGCTGCCACAATTTTACCTATATCTTCTTTTCTTAAAGTATTTTGATTTTTACCTTCTTGATAGTCTATAGAGCCATCTAGAATAAATACTTTCCCTTTGCTATTAATATCCTTGTTACGATTTAAAATTAAAATACATGCAGGGATTCCGGTTCCATAGAATAAGTTGGATGGTAGACCTATTATCGCCTCAACTAAGTCTTCTTTTAAGAGACCTTCACGAATTCCACCTTCTGCTCCACCGCGAAAAAGAACACCATGAGGCATTACTACACCAGCTTTCCCTTCATAATTTAAAGTAGAAATCATGTGCTGGATAAAAGCATAATCCCCTGCGTTTTTTGGAGGGATACCAAAACGGAAACGGCCATATTCGTCGCTCTCTGCTTCTTCTCGTCCCCAATTTTTCAATGAAAACGGTGGATTGGCAATGACACGATCGTAAAGCAGTAGTTCCCCGTCCTCCGTAAGCTTCGGGTCACGAATGGTGTCTCCACGCTCAATACGATGGTCACTTAAACCGTGCAGTAACAGATTCATTTTACAAATTGACCAGGTATTCAAGTTACGTTCCTGGCCGTGTAGCGATAAATTCCGCGGATCGCCACCTTCAGCTTTTATGTAATCCACTGATTGAATCAACATACCACCAGAACCAGCAGTCGGATCACAAACACGCATACCTTCTTCTGGTTTTATCAAATTAACAATTAATTCAACAACTTTGCTTGGTGTATAGAACTCGCCGCCCTTTTTACCAGCATCATCGGCAAATTGTTTGATTAAATATTCGTATGCACGTCCAAGCATGTCGGGCTCAGATAAGTTACCTGTTGAAAGATTTAATGAAGAAAAATGTTGAACAAGCTGAAGCAATAATTTATCAGGAAGTTTTTCTTTATCGTTGAAATCGATACTTGCAAGTACACCCTCGAGTGAAGTGTTTTCTTCTTCTAAGGACTCAAACGCCTTGTTAATCGTGTTACCAATGTCTTGTGTCTGACTCTGGATATGTTTCCAACGAGCACGATCTGGCACAAAGAATTGATGCTCATCACGGTCATACCAAGCGTAATCGTCACCCTCTTCTCGCTCAATTGTCTCAGCAGTTTCAACAAAATCATCACTCAAACGTTTCAAAAATAACAATCCAAATATATAATTTTTATAATCAGAGGAGTCAATGCTCCCACGTAATATATTAGCTGATTCCCATAAATGGGCTTCCAGTTGCGGTAAAGTTAATTTACTCATTTTAGTTTTCCTCCATATGTATAGTCCTATGTTACTAATTATAACAGAGATGGGGGTGGGAGAGTATATGTTTGCGGTTGATTCGTGGAGGGTGTCCATGTTTATGTATGGTAAAGGAAAAGACATCCTGGGGTTGGAGGTGAAGGCCGCATTTTTAATTAAAAGGTGCTGCTGCTTTAATAATAAAGTTTAATTAATTCACCCATCCTGCTCCATGGTAGCAGTAAAATTTAAATCGAAGTTAAATCAATATCAATGTAATATTATTTTTAGTACCATTTCCTATTGATAATGTCGATAAAAAGATGATCATAATGTCATTTTGTTTTTCTATTTCAATAGTTTCTAATTCTTTAGCTTAGAAGACTAAACTTTATCAGTAAGGTTATCCTCATTCATTACTGTAGGGTTTTATTCGGGAATATATTAAATTTCCCTATCTCATATACCAAATGGAGTATGGTTTCTATTATGTAAAAGGCTTGATCAAGGATACTTCTCCTTGGAACTTTAAAATCATGTGTAGATTTATTACCTAATTTTCGTATTTGATGTAGGATATCAGCTTGTCTCTCCAAAATCACCTCTTTTTCGACTAAACCATTGATTTTCCCCTCTATATTATCCCTTCTTATTTTCTTTTTGTCCGTTCCTGAATAAACAAGGCCATCCTTAATATTTAAATCCTTACAGATTGCTTCAATAACCATTCTTAAACCAATTGCACAAAGTAGGTAAGACTCGTCTTTATATGCATTTAAAATTTGCTTATATAACCCTTTTACTTCTTGTGGGATAAAATCATAATTATTCAATATAAGTCTAGAAGGTAAAGCTTTAGATTTTTTTGGCTTCCCCGGGAAAACCTCTAATAAATCCACCTCAATCCAATCATCTAAGTTTTCATCGTATAAACCACCCGCTGTGTTGCTGTCTTCATAATCCCTTGCAAATGCAACATTTTCACATCCCATGCATTTTACTATGTAGTATTCTTCAACAACATAAAAATTTCCTTCTGGTATATAATCTTCTTCGCTATGTTTATATATAATTCCGTGATTAGTATCTCGATCACAAGTACTACAATAAACTTTTTTCCTTAATAAGCTAATGTTTTTTAACTCCTCGTTTTTCAATTAAATGCCTCCTATACTCAATCCTTCTCCAGAGTAAACTTAATACCGTAATTATTAAGAATGTGGTTCTTCATATGCGATGTTGCCGCTAAATCCTTATTGGGAAAAGCACCAGTTCGTATTGCGGAAGAATCAATATCAATATACAAAAATGAGATTATCTTTCATCTTGAACATGTTGAAAAGTTTGAATTAAGAACAAACACATGGAACCGGATAAATTAACTGCTAACTCTGCGTGACGAGAAGAAGGTTTATAATACTTTACCTTTCCTTTACCGTGAGCATCCCCGTGTATATTTCTTAAGTTACCTAGACCATTAACAATTGAAGAGCAACCACCTAAAATCTGCTTAAATAACTTAATATCATGCTGTTCAGGTGATAGATTTAATTCATCTATAACTAATTTATAAACCACATGTAAGTCAGCATTAGCTTTATATTGCACTCTTCTTTCTTCTAAAATGTGTTTTAGTACACTTTCCATTAGTGTTCGCGATAATGTTATAGCACCTTCAGGGTCGTTTTCCTTTCTTCCAACAGCTTTTTGCCAATATTTCAACACATGTTCAGAATCAAACACCATTAGATTAGAATCTATCGATTTTGACAAGGGTAAATCTTCTTGGTCCTCTAAGATTACTAATAAGTCATTAAAGCTACTCCATATATACTGTCTTCTTTCTGCATATGTGGGAAACTTATACTTTATAAATTGCCAGAACTGTGGAAGATCCCGGCATTTAATTACGTATTCAGGTAAAGATTTCTTAGTTGTTTTATCACTCATAAAATATTTCCTCAGCGATACATAGTGATCGTTATGTGTCGGTCCATCTTGAGTACTTGCGTTGACCAACAATTTTTGTAAGTATTCCACCTTATCAATCTCTTCAATATCAGCTTCTTCAAGATTAGGTTTAATATCATCTTCCAGTAAGTCTTTTGGTTTATTCACCACAGAATACCTCCTCTAACAATATTGAAAAACGAATCGTCAGTAGGTCCTAAAGGCTGGCTATATTCACATTCATTTATGATAAAATTAAATTGATTCTTACTTTTCCAGTCTTGAAATATCCATTGAGGGGTCCGGAATTTTCTTCAAGCAACTGTATTTCCTTCATACTCATTCAAACGCAACCATATCAAAGAAAAAATTCATCCTATCACTACTATAACAGACAAAATATTCCAAAACTATACATTATTTGCATAATTTATTTACAGCACACACAAAAAACCCCCTTCGAATAAACACATTCAAAGAGGGTGATAGCACTAGGAGAAATCTTTTACGAAAAAATATTAACATTCATTGTTGTCTTAGCAGGCTTCGTTTCTACGATAACCTCCCCATTCCGTATCGAATATAGAACTGGGGCTTGTGTGCGAATAGCTTCGTAATCTGAATCGGAATCAATAACGATTAAATTCGCCTTGTTCCCTTCTTTTACACCGTAGTCCTTTTCAATAGACAAGGCTTTAGCCCCGTTGGTTGTTATCAAATCGAGTGCAGTTACGATATGATCGTAATCGGTCATATGGCAGGCATGTAAGCCAACGTCGACGACTGGCATTAGATTTCCATTACCAAGCGGGTACCAGGGATCCATGATGGAGTCCAGGCCAAAGCAAACATTGATTCCAGAATCGGATAGTTCTTTCACTCGTGTTAGCCCTCGGCGTATTGGGTGATTGTCGAACCTTCCCTGTAAATGTAAATTTGCTTTCGGAAGGGCAACAAAGTTAATGTTTGCTTTTTTCAGCGTTTGAAACAGTTTGTAAGTATATGCGTTACTATACGAAGCCATTGCTGTCGTATGACTCGCGGTAACACAGTGTCCTATGCCCATTTTTAGTGATTCACCTGCGAGTACTTCCAAATATCTAGATTGGTCGTCGTCAATTTCATCACAATGGATATCGACTAATTTGCCGTATTTGTCAGCGAGTTCCAGCGCCTTTATCACCGAACGAACACCATCTTCACGTGTTAGTTCATAATGGGGAATTCCGCCAACGACATCAGCTCCCATTTCCAACGCTTTAACCAACAGTTCTTCTCCATTTGGTTTCGTGTAAAGCCCTTCTTGAGGAAGTGCCACGATTTGCAAGTCCATCCAAGGCTTGATTTCTTCCTTCACTTCCAGTAATGCTTCTAACCCTTTTAAAGTTGGATCACTTACATCCGCATGGGTTCGCACATGCTGAATGCCGTGTTTCATCTGCATTTTGATTGCCTGGAAAGCACGTTTTTTAATGTCTTCTTTTGTTTCGTTTACAACTTGTTTTCTTTCAGACCAAATCTCAATTCCTTCAAATACGGATCCCGATTGATTCCATCTGGGTGT
>JBDNGJ010000225.1:0-32109 GCA_041689365.1 Virgibacillus sp. | reverse complement strand
CGAACTAACATGCGGAGTGCTATGACACCGCTTCTGAAATACACTTCGCGCAGCTAGGGCGGCTGATGAGCCTCCTTGCTCCTACGTCGCTGCGTAGTCTTATCTAGGCCTCAGCTCCCACAGGAGTCTACGTGTATTTCCTACGCTGGGTTTTGCTCGCTTTATCCTGTAAATTTTGTGACAGTGCTTCTTATACATAAAGAACACTCCACCCTCTATTCAGGATAGCCTTTTCCAGTTGAACTCTCAGATCTATGCGTAGTTATAGTCTATGAGTTCGTTGAGTTTTTCTAAGTGCGGAAAAATGCGAGACTCCTATGGGTCATCGGCTAAAAACGGTCACGTCCTGTGACCAACGCCGATACTAGAACATCCTGTTCGTCGAAGGAACAGTCTGAAGACCCCGCAACGAGCGCTTTTTGCTCGTGAGGAGGCTGAAGCGTTCCCCATGGAAAGCGAGTATTTTTCCGCAGCGTTAGTTTAGCACTCATCTTATAAAGAATGGAAGGAATTTACGATAAAGTTGTTTCACAGTTTATATCAATTGCGAAGATTAAAAAGCAACAAAACTTGAGAAAAGAGCCTTTTTGAAAGAAGGAAACAAGGAGTGACATATATGCAAAAGACCATCCGAACTCTTAATAGTGATGACTTTCAACATGTGGAAGCGATGAACACAGGAATTGAAGATGATTATATAAAGCGTGTTTTCAATAGACTCATAACTGGAAACAATCGTCTATACGGGTTATTCCTGGCTGATCAAATGGTCAGTTTAGGAGGACACTCCATTTATGCCAGCCGTTACGTAATGTTAGGCAGATTGAGAACAGATCGACGGTATATGGGTAATGGATTTTCAACCGAATTGATGAACCATATGATGAACAAAGCATTTCAAATAAACGGTATAAAATGGGTTGGTGCAAATACACAAGAGTTTAATATGCCTGCACGACATGTATTGGAAAGAACTGGATTAACGCCGTATATCCAACAACATGCTGCTCAAACCAAGGATACTACGACCCTGGAGACTGGCTCAGAAGCCTGGACTCCTGTAACAGATCTTCAGCGAAAAAAAGACTGGATTAATCAAATGTATAGTAAACCAACATCAATATTTCCATATGAATGCTACTATTCATTCCCGGTTTCAGATGATTTATTTCAAGAACAGGACTTAATGAAATGGTCTTTTTATGAAAATAAATTAAAAACCCGGGCACTTATCACAAAAACGGATCAAAAGAAACATCATTATCTGCATGCAATATACCCATGGAATGACATTACCTCACAGGAAGGGCTATGGGAAACAATCGCAAACGACTATCAACAGTTTCGAAAGCAGACAGGAGAGGAAACATATATATGGATGGATCTTACAAAAGAGCAGGTTAACGCCCTACCACCTAATCACCAGTTCGCACTACCTTCTCCATGGATCTTACATGGCATAGATAAATCAAATTGGGAAATGGTTCAGGCACTTGCTTAAGTCAGCCACTACTTATGCAGTAGGAAAGTTTTATACTTTCCTACTGCGTAAAAGACTGAACACAAATAAAATATGTTCATTCTTTTAATAATCACGTTTCTATTAAAATGCAGCAGTCCAGCCACCATCAGCTGTAACAACGGTCCCATTTACAAAACTAGATTCATCAGATGCCAGAAACAGTGCGACTTGTGCAATTTCTTCTGGTTGACCTGATCGAGGCATAACTGCATGTGCGAGTTGGGTACGGCTTGCTCCGAACTCATTAATATTTTTCATACTGGATGCAATGTTTGTTTCTACACCACCTGGTGCAATAGCGTTACACCGAATGCCTTTTTCTGCATACATGAATCCTGTATTCTTGGTCAACCCAACGACTGCATGTTTTGAGGCGCCGTATGTAGCACCAGCATGAGCACCATTTAACCCACCAGTAGAGGCGGTATTAATGATGACACCTTTTTCCTTTTCTAAGAAGATGGGCAGTGCTTTACGTGTTGCGCGCATAACACCTTTTGTATTGATATCAAAAATCAAATCCCACCTTTCATCCGTAATATCACCGACAGGCTCCATTCCATCCATTATACCAGCATTATTGACAAGAATATCCAGCGTCCCATACTCACTCACAGCTGTATCAATCATGTTTTCAATGTCTCCCAGTTCTGCTACATTTACTTTTACTGCCTTTGCTGTTCCGCCATTACTCGTGATCTGCTTCATAACCTTCTCTGCACCTTCAAGATTAAGATCAGCCAAAAGAACTTTTGCTCCTTCTTTTGCATAGAGCTCTGCTATTGATTTTCCCACTCCGGAAGCTGCCCCAGTAACAACTGCAACTTTTCCATCTAATTTCATGCAGTTCCTCCCATAAATAATATTTAGGAATTAAATCAAGCGCCTTTCTATGTAATAAGGATTTACTTTTATGATAACGCTATTATCCTATAATCAAATCTTAATACACTATAACTTTGTTATCAAAAAAAAATAAACGATCTCACTACCTCCTTAATAGATTATTTAATCAATTTACGAATATCCATGTTCAACGACCACTCCTTTGTTTTCTGCTTGACTACACTGGTATAAACAATTTAGGAGGCTGCTTATGGGAAAGTATAAAATAATAGTTGAAACAACTGGCAAGAAGAACAGTGCACAACAACGATATAACGTAATTACAAGAAATAAAATAAATGCCGACATTAAAACTTATAAAACGGAGGGTGGTGAACTATATAGTGTAGAAATCGGACCATATTCAGGGAAAAAGCAAGTTCTTAAGGATGTTGATAAAATTAAAAGCCTAGGAATAACAAATGCCTTTATAACGGGTGCATAGACGTTTGCTCTAAAATAATAACATTGATTAAAAAGCAATCTTCTGTAATTAGCAGAAAGTTGCTTTTTTAGTTTAGATATATAGAGTCAATTTCATAAATATTTCTATTCATCATTATCCAGACAATGACTGGTATGGAGGGCCGAATCTTGTTGGAATAGGACTAACTGCTTCACCTTTAAATTATGAAATGTAAAAAAATAAAGAAGTTCACACATTTGACTCAGTTTCTCCATAAAAAATGGATATTTAGAAATTACAATTAGCACTGTAGTAAACAAATAGACTTAAAGTTTGAGGAGGATTTATATGAAAAAAGGATTATTAGCAGTACTGGCTCTAGGACTTATCTTATTTCTTGCAGCATGTGGCGGAAGTGACTCAGGTGACTCCAGCAGCGGGGATGACAGTTCATCAGCATCTGCTGCAGGCAATGAACTAAATATAACTGCATCAAATTTTGAATTTGATAAAGATAAATATACCGTTACTGCAGGTGAGGAAGTTGCAGTTTCTCTAACAAATGAAGAAGGAATGCATGGTATTTCCATTGACGAGTTTGATGTAAAGATTGAAGGTGAAGGCGAAGCATCCTTTACCCCTGAAGAACCAGGTGAATATACTATTTACTGCAACATCCCTTGTGGTGAAGGGCACGCTGACATGCAAACAACATTAGTTGTTGAATAAATGCAGGTACTAAGAAGCTGTTCTTATGGAATAGCTTCTTATTTTTATACATAGAGCGAGGGAGAGTAACTATGCATAAAAAGTTGATTGGAATTGGTCTTGCAGCAGTGATTGCACTCACGCTGTTATTATTCATTACCTTACCATCAGAAAATAACACTGCTGTGGATAGTCTGACACAGGAAGAAGTAGAAAGTAGGCTAAACCTACAGGAAAACGGAGCAAGCGGAACATATACTGTCAATCTTATTTCCGGAAACTTTGGTCAGGAATCAAAAGGAAAAGTACTTAACGATACCGACTGCACACCAGACGAAGAAGGAATCAGCCGCTGCCATAACGACATAGAACTAGTAAACTCAAACAAGAAAATTACTATTGTTAATCCCCATAACATGAAAAATAACCGTTGCTTGAGACCTGGCGAGACAGTCCATTTATCACGAAATCAAGATGGTAAGGTAACAGTTAAATTGATGGAATTATAAATATTTAAAAACGGTGCCATAAGCAATTTTGCTTTTAGGACACCGTTTTTTTACCAGGCAGTTTAGAAAGTATAAGAGATTCTAAGAAAGCAATGTACTTACTTATAAGAATCCCTTTTATGAATGGCTGGTTATCTAAGCTTTTAATAATTTAGCGTTAATCGCAACAATAATCGTGCTCAAACTCATTAATACCGCTCCGACTGCTGGACTCAATATAATACCTATTGGTGCCAGAACGCCCGCAGCCAATGGAATAGCAAAAATGTTATAGCCTGCAGCCCACCATAAGTTTTGGACCATTTTCTGATACGTTTTCTTTGATAAATCCATTAACGAAACAACGTCTTTAGGATTGCTCTTCACAAGAACAACATCAGCAGTTTCCATTGCTACATCCGTTCCTGCACCAATGGCAATTCCTAAGTCAGCTGTTGCCAGTGCTGGTGCATCGTTAACCCCGTCACCAGTCATGGCCACCTTCCAGCCTTTTTCTTTAATTTTTTTCACTTGATTTGCTTTATCATCAGGCAATACTTCTGCATATACCTCATCGATACCTAATTGCTTAGCAACCCAATCAGCCACTTTTTGATTGTCGCCCGTCAGCATGATGGAATGGATGCTGTTTTCTTTTAATGATGCAACTGCTTCTTTTGCTGTTTCGCGTACCATATCAGCAAGTGCAATCATTCCAATCAAAGTATCTTCCACAAGTACAAATACGACCGTTTTTCCGTCTTCGGACATTTGATTGAATGTATCATGATTATATTCCATATTCTGCTGATCAACGTACCCAGGACTGACAACGTTCACTTTTTTTCCATCTACTTTTCCCTCAATACCTTTTCCAGTAATCGATTCAAAGTCACTTATTTTTTTCAACGTCAATTCCTTCGCCTTTGCATCATTCACAATACCTTCCGCAAGAGGATGCTCAGAATTTTGCTCCAGACTTGCAGCCCAAACTAAAATATCTTCTTTTTTCATATCAGCAGAAGGGATAATATCTGTTACACCAAACTCTCCTTTTGTCAATGTACCAGTTTTATCAAAAACGACCGCATTTAGATTCCGTGCACCTTCGAAATTGGCACGATTACGAATTAACAATCCCTGTTTCGCTGATAGTGATGTGGAAACTGCCACAACAAGTGGCGCCGCAAGTCCCAGTGCGTGTGGACAAGTAATGACCATAACAGTTACCATGCGTTCCAGTGCAATAACAAAAGAATATCCTAAAATAAGCCAAATAAACAAGGTAATGAACCCAGACGCTAATGCAATATAAAATAACCATTTAGCTGCTCTATCCGTGAAATCCTGTGTCCGCGAGCGCGATGCTTGTGCCTCTCTAACCAATTCTATCACTTGCGATAAATAGGATTCATCACCCGTTTTTTTAACTTGAATTTTTAGGGATCCCTCATTGTTAACAGATCCCCCTATTACTTCATCACCTTTATGCTTCTCAACTGGAACAGACTCACCGGTTAGCATGGATTCATCGACGGCGGATTTACCATCAAGAATTGTCCCATCTACCGGAATTTTTTCACCAGGTTTAACAAGTACTCTATCTTCATTTTGTAAATCAGACGTTGCTACATCTTCTATATTATCCTTCTCATCCAATTTATGCGCTTCGCTTGGCATTAGTTTAACAAGTTCTTCCAACGCATTTGATGCTCCCATTACCGATCGCATCTCAATCCAATGACCAAGCAGCATAATATCAATCAGCGTGGCCAGTTCCCAGAAGAAGTCTTTGCCTTCCCAGCCAAAAACAGTAAGCGAACTATAGCCGTAAGCAACTACAATTGCAAGACCAATTAAAGTCATCATACCAGGGTTTTTATCTTTCAATTCACTAATACCGCCAGTAATAAACGGCCACCCACCGTAGAAAAACACGAATGTAGCAAGCGCGAACAGAATGTATTGATCAGCCGAAAATCCCCAATCAACGCCAATAAAACCCTGAATCATTGGAGATAAAATCAGAATAGGGATTGTTACAATAAGGGATATATAAAACCTTTTTTTAAAATCATTGACCATATCACCATGATCATGATGACCATGACCGCCGTGTTCACCGTGGTTATGGTGATTATGTTGGTGTTGTTCATGATGTTCATGTCCGCCGTGTTCAATCTGATTATGTTCATCGTGTTGGTGTTGTTCATGATGATCATGATTCTGATGTTCATGCTGCTTGTGGTCACGTTCAATAGACTTACCATCTTTCCGTTCCATACATTTGCCTCCTCACATTTACTTACTATATTTATTATCTGCTTGGCACTATACCCCTATACAGTATTTTTAAATCATTACTTTCATTTTTTAACCTAAACAACATTGCATTCGTTCTTAAGCTTTTTTGATTGAAAAAAATGGAACCATCTCTAAGAAAGATAGTTCCATTCATGTTAGCTAATATAATAAACACTAAAATTGGTTATCCATGTGTCGGTTGGGAAATTCATTACCATTGGAACCATGACAGTCTTGATACATTTGCTCCATCTCTTGTTGGCCCATGTTTGGGTGCATATCCTTCATAAAAGGAACCATATCTTCAAAACTCCATCCATTTTCACTACCGTTATCAGTAGCACCATGTGCGAAAACAACATTACCTATACCTAATGCCACAAAAGTAGCCAATGCAATTGCCAAAAGTTTCTTTTTCATTATGTGTTCCTCCCTTCATTCACTACTATAAAGAAGAGGTTTCGAGAACTTATCAAGAAAATGTTACAACATAATGAACATTCAAGACTGCTGGTTTATCCACTTATAACCAACTCCCCATACTGTTTTAAAGTGATCATCTACCGGAAACCCTGCTTGCCTAATTTTCTCCCTCATATTCCGTACATGTGAATCAACCGTTCTTCCTTCTGTATTTGTATCAAATCCCCAGATTAAATCAATTAGCTGCTCCCTGGAAAAAACCTGATTTGGCTTTTTCAATAGATGACCAACCATAGCGAACTCCTTAGGGGTTACTTTAATAGGCTGGTTCTTATAAGAAAGCTCATACTTTTCCTCGTCCCATAACAGTCCATTCGTTTCTATGTGAGTCGCTGGAGTTCTTCGTCGTAACAGAGCTTCCATTCTGGCCAATAATTCATTTTCATCAATAGGTTTTGCAATATAATCATCTGCACCTAACTTTAGGCCTTTTACAATATCTTCTTTTTGGTCACGAGCTGTTACCATAATGATTGGCACATCAGATATACTCCTTATTTCCTGACAGAGCTCCCATCCATCCATTTCAGGCATCATAATATCAAGTAAGACAATATCAAAGTCTTCCTCTTCTAAAAATAATAAGGCTTCATTAGCTCCTTGTGCTTTTTTACAAGTATAATCATGCGGTCTTAAGTACAATGCTAATAAATCTAACATACGCTTTTCATCGTCAATTATAAGAACCCTATTCATCATTCCCACCTCTAATTAGTCTTATGATAACGATTGTGCCTTCACTTTGTTCACTTTTAATTTCTAACTTGCCACCGTGTGCTTCTATTATTTCCTTGGCAATAGTTAGCCCTAATCCCGATCCACCGCTTTCCCTTGACCTTGATTTCTCAACCCGGTATAAACGATCAAAGATAAACGGCAAATCCTTAGCAGGTATGCCTTCTCCTTCATCGGTAATGGCAACGATTACTTCTTTTCCTTTTTGACTTACTTCAAGCTGAACATTTGTACCTTCAAAAGAATGTTTTTTTGCATTATCGAGAATATTTACAAGAACTTGTTCAAATCTTTCAGGATCAACAAAGGCAACGGTATTTTCAGGGCAGTTTATTGTAAAATCAATATTTTTTTCAGCAAAAGCAGGCTTAATCCGATCAGCTATAGAATGAATAAGCTTATGCAAAAAGACTTCTTCACGGTGAATTGTGAATCTATTCCTGTCCATCTTAGCTAATTCAAATAAATTCCTAATTAATATCGATAAGTGCTCTGACTCTTCACGAATGATAGTGATATACTCTTTTACCTCAGCCTCTGTTATGCCCTCCCTGTTAATAATGTCAGCATATCCTTTTATATAGGTCAAAGGTGTTCTAAGTTCATGTGAAATACTTGCCAGAAAATCGTTTCTCGCAGTTCTTAATTGATCCAGCTCATTAGCTAATTTTGTAATTGACCCGGCCAGTTCTCCCAATTCATCCTTACGATCAGTATTTAACTCAACTTTATTTTCCCCACGGCTCAGCTGTTCTGTGGCATCCATCATTTTAATAACCGGATGCGTGATAAATCTGGACAAAATAAAGATAGTGATAATCGTTAAGCCGATTGTGAGTAGAGCAATTACGATAAACTGATTGCTAAGCTGGTTCACATTTTTCTTTACATCAGCTGTGTCTGCAAACATAAAAACATGGCCTCTTTGCTCCCCATCAATATTTACAGGGCTTTCAGCCGCAATATATTGTTTATCATCCCACCGATTTTCAACGACTCGTCCTTCTGATTGATCTGAGTTGTAATTAATGGCTTCAATCACTGGCCACATTTCCGGCTGAATAGTATCAGAATGATTGATTACATTACCTTCTTCATCTGTAATGACGACCACAAAATCAGAAGCTGATTCCATTATACCGACGTGTTCTAAGGTCGATTCATTAAAGTTCATCTCCAATACCTCGCTATGTGTATTGGCACGTGCTAATAAATTGTCAAGCACATCTTCAATTCGTTCATTCGCTATATTCGTGTATAGTACAAAAAATAAAAGCGATTCAATAATTAAAATAAATACAAAAAATAGAAATCCAATTTTAAATGAAAGTTTAGTAAACATAAACTACCTCTTTATTTCTAATATAAATTACTGATTGCTTATATCTTTATTTTATTTTTCCATTTTCCAAAATCTGCAACCACGTTTCAGATGTATCCTCAAATATGTACGCATTTCCTTTTGTAGTATATATAGCTAACCCCTTATTATTTTGTTGATTTTCAGCAATATTTACAGCCCCATCTTCGGTTAACTCCGGAAGATTAATTGTCACTTGCTCGCCAGTTTTGATGTCAAATTTAGCAAGGGATGGTGTAGAGTCATAGGTTGCATAAAACAACTTTTCCTCATTAAAATAAACAGCTGTCCCCTGTACACCTTCTGTTATCATCTTAAAATTTTTTCCTCTGTCATTGGACAGATAAATACCAGTAGTTGTCGCTGCTGCTAGATAGTCAGAATCAGACGGATGAATAGCTAATGCAAAGACCTCACCTTCTAAACCTGAAGCAACAACGCCTTCCCACGACTCTCCATTGTCAGTACTTATATAAAAACCTACACCCAGCTTAGAATTTTCCTGATGATTTTTTAAAAAGATATCATAACTAGTATAACCTACAGCCATTTCATGAAAGTCTGTTTCACCTACAAAATCGATACTTTTTAAAGTTTCTCCTCCATCAAAGCTACGCTGAATACCTAGCGGGTTCGGTAAGTCTGAATCTTTACCAGGATGTCCTGATGTGTAAAAACCTTGATTAACTGGATTAAATCCCATATAATCGTTAAAATTCTTCGTCGTTTCAAACCATTCACCATTCCGATAAATTTTCAGGCCTGTATGAGATGCAAAATATAATCCGCCATCATTTCCAGCATATCCCATCCCATGAACATGCTCTAAACTCCCATCAAACGACTCTTCAAATGCTTGTTCGTCATTACTGTTACATCCGGTTATTAAAATTCCCGTTAAAATTATAATAAGAAATACTAACTTTTTTATCATTTGGTACTACCTCCATTCAGTTATAGTAATGTGCAGCGTTTATTTGTTAGGAGTCAATACCAGTTTTCTCATAATGGATGTCATTAAATAGTTTTGCTCCTCAACTGTTAAGCCAGCCTTTTCTATGTTTTCGATCGTTTTACGATTTACATTAGCACCTACAATTCTAACTGTTAGCGGGTTCACAGCATCAAGTATCCTGGCTGCAAACGGATGCTCACTCCGCATATGCTCAAGCATTACTATCTTACCGTTAGGCTTCACTACACGATGAATTTCTTCAAATCCGGCAACCGGATCAGGTACTGAACAAAAAACACATGTTGAAACAACAACGTCAAACGTATTATCAGGAAATTCCATTTGTTGTGCATCCATCTCTATTAAAGCGACAACAGCTTCAGTCTTGTCTGTTTTGCCATACGCCTTTGCCAGCATTTTGGGACTAAAGTCAATTCCGGTGACATTAGCATTTGAAGAATAAAATGGAAGGTTAGACCCTGTACCAACCCCAACTTCTAAAATATCTCCTTGCAAATTACCAAGTAACTCCTCACGCCATGATGACCTAATCATATGATCCATCACATCGAAAACAGATGATATCCTATCATACCTTTTCTTAATGATATCTGTATGTCGGTTCATGCTCATGACCCCCGTTTATCGCGTTCTAGTACGGATTTCAATTGTTCAAACTCTGCTTCACTTATTTCTCCTTTTGCCAAACGTTCCTTTAGAATTTGTAATGGTGTTCGCTTGCGACCACCATTAAGATAATTTGTGATTAGAAGAATTCCTAAAATAAATAATCCAATCCAAATTATGATCATTACCCATCCAAAAAAACCATAACCATTCATCATGTGCATCGCATAACCACCTCCTAGCTTGTCTCAGCATATCCCAAAATTATCAAGAAAGTATGCAAATTTGCTAAGAGGTCCTATGTTTTACTATCTATTTAACTTAAATCCAATTATTTCAGACTCCTACGATAAACTCAATTCACTAAGCCTAATTTTACAAACTTCTGTATATCGTTAGTTAATTCAAAATCATCAAGCCTAGACTCATCTGCCAAATAAAAAGCGCCTTCCTTCATTAAGGATAAGCGCTTGACCTAAATTGCGTTATAAAACATCACTATTATTTTGCTGTGCTTCCTGTACTTGCTGACGCGTATCGTGCAGCTGCTCATATGCTTGCTGAAATTGCGGGTTTTCTGTCGCCTCAGTTCCTGCCTGCTGCGCCTTTTGCAACACCTGCTCTGCCTGCTGTAACTGATTGAGAGCTTGCTCCAACAATTGGGGATCTGATCCTTGCGCAAGCCTTGCAGCCTCTTGAGCATCCTGTATCTGATGACTCGCTTGCTGTAATTGTTGATGTAGATTCTGCTGTACCATAAAAGCAACCTCCATTTGTTTTAATCATCTATATTATTCCTTTGATTGAATGTTTTATGCTATTGAAGAAAATAGCCGGGATATGACTAAAACTTTCAACTTTAAAGACGAGTAATAACAGGAAAAGGATGTTTTTATTGTTCATTTTAAATGGCTGGATCTAATACATAGTTGGTATAAAATGCGACGTAAATTAAATTCCTTTCATTCGTTATAAGATTAGTGCTAATCCCACGCTGCGGAAAAATACTTGCTTTCCACGGTGAACGCTTCAGCCTCCTAACGAGCTGAAAACGCTCATTATACGGGGTCTTCAGACTGTTCCGTTTCCATAGGAGTCTCGCATTTTTCCGCAGCTTAGAATAACTCCACAGACTCATGGACTATAACTACGCATTAATCAGAAAGCCTCCACTGGTAGAGATTTCTTAATTAGGGTCTGTAGTGTTCCCTATGGCTAAGAAGCAATCAATAAGCATTCAAGAATAAACAGGATAGGATAAAGAGAGCAATCCCCAGCGGAGGAAATACATGGAGACTCCTGCGGGAACAGCAACAGCTGAAGATCCCGCAGGAAGCGATTGGAAAAGGAAGGTCGACTAAAACCGTCCTTTGCGGACAACGTCGACATACCCCTCGCCGGGGCAAGGAAGCTGAAGCGTTGCCCGCGGAAAGCGTAATGTATTTCCACAGCGGTGTCATAGCAGTCAGCTATTTTTCCATGTTACTTCGCAGTCAATATCTAATCAGCAAAAAAATCCGAACTAATTCAAATTCTATTTCAAGAATTTTGAATCATAGTTCGGATTTCACCTTGACTAATACACTTTCGTAGCGGTCACTTTCAAATAGCGATTACTCTTCTAAAAGTCGTATTCCGCTTCTTTTGCTTCACGAATACTCGTATATGTCTTTGTTAACACGACTGTATCTTCCACTAAACGATCAATGCGGAATAACACATCATCATTACTAATTTCTTTTCTATAGAAATCCTCTTCTTCGATAAATACATACGTTTGAACAATTTGTGCTTTCATATAACCTAAAATAGGCTTTAATTGATTTTCAGCAATCAAATAATGCTTTGGCGAACCTGCTGTCACCAGCATACTGACAACTTTGTCGCGAAATGAATTTTCAGGAAGTAAATCAAATACATTCTTCAATGTAGCTGGTATGGATGCCTGAAAAATTGGTGTACCGATAATGATTGCATCAGCTTCCATTAATGTTTGTGCAATATATTTTGTATCGCCATCATATTCCAAATAATTACGTCCATCACTAAACTGAACATTATATTCTGCTAGATCAATTAATGTCACTTCTGTATCTGGATATTTATTTGTGACTGCTTTAATGGTGTAATCCATAGCTGTTCTTGTTTTTGAACCGACTATTGAACCGGATAACCCAACAATCTTCATGTATTCTCCCCCTACTATTTTGCTGTATATTTCTTAATAGCTGGTAAAATTTCTGTCCCGATCAATTCAATATTTTTCATTAGCCGATCATATGGCACGCCGCCAAAATCGATTTGTGCAATATAACGCTGGTGACCAAACACTTCATGTTGATAAAGAATTTTTTCAATGATTTCTTGCGGGCTGCCGATGTTCATGACATTATGTGGATCTACGCCCTGTGCGAAGTGCTGCTTTGGAAAACCTTGCCCGTTCGTTCGCTTCATCCCTTCATTGATATGAGGATACATATCTTTTAAAGCTTGCTGTGAAGTCTCTGCGGCATAGAAAAAGCCTGCAGTCGCAACTGGAAGCTCAGCTGGGTCAAATCCGCTGCGCTGGGCAGCATCACGATAAGCATCAACAGCTTGTTTAAAGGCGGTAACTGGACCACCTAAATGAGCTAAGAACATCCCAACTCCAGCTTTACCAGCCTTTCTGGCGCTGGCAGGTGAACCACCAACAGCACGCCATATCGGCATGGATCCATTTTGCGGGCGCGGAATTACCCTTGCATCCTTCAATGGCGGTCGATAATCTCCACTCCAATTAACAACTTCCTCTTCATTCAATTTCAGCAATAAATCAAACTTTTCTTCATATAGTTCTTCATAATCACGGAGGCTATAGCCTAGCAAATCAAAGTTCCCTACTCTGGATGCACGGCCAGCAATTATCTCCGCACGCCCCTTAGAAATCAAATCGATTGTTGCAAAATCCTCATATACACGCACAGGGTCCAATGTACTGATAATCGTTGAAGAACTGGATATTTTTATATTTTCTGTAGCCTGAGCAATAGCAGACAGGACAACTGAATGTGCCTGGGTTGCGAAATAATCCTGGTGACTTTCTCCAACACTAAAAAAATCTATACCTGCCTGATCGGCAAGCTTCGCATAATCTATAATTTCATTAACACGTTGACCCGCAGGAATTCTCTCTCCCGTTGAAGGATCTGGTAAGTGGTCACCTAATGTATAAATCCCAAATTCCATTCCTTTACTTTGATCAATTCGATAATTTTGCATTGTTTTTCCTACCTTTCTTGGTTGCCTATCTTATAACTAATGTTTATCATTAGTGCCGTTTAGAACCAGCGTAAACACTAGAAGATAAACTCAAAGGTCGTTCACTTCTCCTTTGAAACAAAGTTATTTTTCATAAGTACAATTATTTCAAACTACGTAAATTTAATCAATTACTTAGCCTGAAGATAGGCCGGAATGTGCCAGACGGAAATTCCGCCCGCAGAAAGCTTAAAAACTGAATTATTCCTGTTAAAAACTGAATAAACACGTACGACGACTGAATAACCATGGCTGGAAACTGATTAATCGTACAAAAGACAATTTAAAACTGAATAATCGCTATGAAAACTGAATAAAAGCCACTTTTCACCGTTTACCATACAAGTCATTAAAAAAGCAGCTCAATTAAGAGTACAAAACGTCTTTGTACTCCATAATCGAACTGCTCAAAGTGCAAGTAACACACTTTTATTTATTCTGCTGCATAGATTTATCTTTCCTTACATTAGTTAGCCATGCCTGATCCTCATCCATCATTTTTTTAGCAGCATAAATTGTCAGGAATTGTATTACGATAATTGGGATTCCCATTAGACCGGATAGCACTTCCAATGGAGCTAGACCACCGATCCGCATCAGTATTAAAGCAATCACAGTTATAATTGCCGCAACAATTATCCGTAAAGTCTTTGATGGCTCTGCTTTACTCATATTTTCTGTACCTGTGTAGGATGCAATCGTATACGTTGTCGAATCCAAAGTTGTCGTCAGGAAAATGGTAGCCACGATAATAAAAACTGTAATAGCAATAGTTGAAATCGGCAATGAAGACAATATTTGCGGTATAGCTGCCATAGAATCTTCCTTTACTGTTTCCAATACAGGAACAGCTCCGGTCAGATACCTATGTACGCCAAGTCCTCCTAAAACCCCTGTTGCCACCCAGGATATGAGTGTTGGCGCAAGTAAATAGGTTAATATCATTTCTTTTATTGTTCTGCCTCGGGATATCTTTGCAGCAAAAACACTGTGTAACATTGCCCATGTCGCACTATAAGCAAACCAAAACACGGTATAGCTTTCAATATGCGAGCTGCCTTTCATATCCAGAGAGTTAGTATAAAGCGACATATTAACATAATTTGATAATAAAAATCGAACACTATCTGTAAAATAATTGAGAATGAATATTCCAGGTCCCGCTATAATCACGAATAAAGCAAACGCTCCTGCAAGGTACATATTAAAGGTACTCAGTCTTTTAATACCTCTTTCTATTCCTAAATAAGCACTTAGTGAGAATAGGAATACCCAGATAATCGTCACACCAAGCGTTAAACCAAACGATAGCTCTATATTGAATAATTCTGATAAGTTATACGTAACAATTGGCGCTCCAAGCCCTAAGGTTACAGCAGCACCTGATAGGATACTGACAAGAAAAATAACATCCAGGACTTTGCCACCAACACCATCGGTAAACTTGTCGCCAAAAATAGTACGACATGCTTCGGATATTCGCATAAACGGTTTTTTGCGAACATGCAGAATATAAGCCATTGCAGGTGCTGCCATGACAAAGATGGCAAATACTTGGAAGCTCCATAGGAACATACTGTAGGAATTCCCCCACATTAATGCTTCTGTTGTCCCCGCACCCACACCAGCAGGCGGGTCATTTGCAACAGACGCCCATTGAACCATTCCAGTCCGCATAATTGTTGATCCAAGCCCCATGGCAATTAGAATCGATGAATACTCGAACAATGTGAACCTGGGTTTCTCTGTCGGATCACCTAATACTACATTGCCATACTTCGAAAATGACAAATATAAAGCTGCAATTACTAATATGATTGCATACCAAATATATCCCCATGTGAACATTTCGACAATCTTATCAAAAATTGTATTCAGCAGATTTAATGATTTTGTCTCATACATGGAAAAAGGAATAGTGATTAAAATTACAATAAGTAAAGATGGTGCAAAAATCCGATAATCTATTAACCTTCTTTTGCTCGTCTCTTTACTCTTCTTACTCATTTTGAATCCTCCAATTAAAATAATTTCTGCAGTAAACGGTAATAGAAGTAATATCACCCATCAACAGCATAATTATTTATACCACGTGAATATTTAAATAAACTTAAGATATTCACGGGACATAAGGGACAGGAACCTTGCCCTTATGCATCAGACGAATAAATACATTAAAATTAAATCCTGATATCCATTATTCAGTTTTACTCCCTTTACTTTCCGTCCCTCCTCGAGAAAACCAAATTTTTCATATAACGTAATGGCACCTTGATTCCCTTCCATTACTTCCAGACATATCTTTTCGATAGTATTGTTAGCTTTTGCCCAGTTTACCAATGTCTGTAATAATGCTTTTCCAATACCATGGTTTCGATAGGTCGGAAGCACGGTCATCCCAAAAGAACCTTGATGACTAACCTTATCTTTTTCTCCATTTCTGAATTCTATTGCACCCACCAAAATATTGTCCGCTTCGGCAATAAACTGAACATGATTTGGATTTCGGTTAAAAGCATCAATTAACTTTTGCATATCTTCTAATTTAACCTTTTTTGGCAGTAAGAAAGTATAAATACTTTCTTACTGCATAAGTGCAACTAAGGCTTATCTATATTAAGGCTTGGCGATAAGCCAAGTTTTCTAACATCTTCCACGGTACTTAGCATATATGGCGCATCAATCAATACTTCTGAGGAAGCTGCTAACATTGCTTCTGCATCCTGTTGTTTTGCTTCACGAATTGTAATTTTTTTACCACTTTTTGACTTATATGTGAAAACATCTATTGAAATAGTAGTTTCCCCCTTTTCTAATCCGCTCGATATAGGTGTGATTCCAATTCTCTTCTAACCAGATCTGGTATTGGTTCAGACTTTTGCTTCTTCAAATCATAATTCACATATGTGACGGCCCCTTTTACACACAAGCGTTCATCCTGCCAAACCTCCTCATATAACTGCAGACTGCTATTCCCTATCTTCTTCACCCATGTATAAACAGTTACATCTATTCCAAAATAAATCTGGCCAACGTAATCAACATTCATATTTAAAATAATCATTTTCCAATCATTAAAGGAAAGATCAGGCGTAAATAACCGAAATAAATCATTTCGTGCGGCTTCCAACCAAACTGGAATCACCGTATTATTGATGTGTCCAACCCCATCCGTTTCAGAGACTCTTGGCTCAATAACTGTTTGGTACATTTGCTCTCAACGTCGCTATTATGAATTTTGCAAAACACCTTCATATACATTCGTATAAATCTGTTTAATAGATTTCTCATCTAACACTTTAGGACTTCTAGCAAGCAGTCTTGTCTGTTGTACTCCGTTTTCAGTCAAAACGTCAATATTATGTGATTTAATATTATAATCTCGTATTGTTGTTGGCAACCCGATATCCTTGATTAAATCCAGTAAACTTCTTACTACCTGTTGAGCGACTTCCCTGTCTGTCTTGCCATCTGTTGGCAGTGATAAAGCCACAGCGATATTTTTCATTTTGTCCATACATGCCATCCATATATGATCATACACATATGGCAAAAGAACGGCATTCGATTCACCATGCGAGATTTTAAATAATCCACCAAGCGGGTAAGCTAAAGCATGAACACCCGCGACTCCCGCATTATAAAAGCTTAATCCGGCAATCAAACTGCCTAGGGCCATCTGATCTCTGGCATGTTCGTCATTGCCATTCCACACGGCTGTTCGAATATTACCGGTAATTCGTGTTATGGCATCAAGTGCAAGCGAATCAGTTAAAGGTGTTGAATTCACAGACGTATAAGCTTCTATTGCATGCGTTAGCGCATCAACTCCGCTAGCTGCAGTTATTCTAGGCGGTAACGTATAGGTTAATGCAGGATCAATGATTGCGTAGTCTGCCAACAGATATTCATGTGTAATCACATCTTTTGAATTCTCGAGTGAAAATACAGCAATATCTGTAACTTCAGCGCCAGTACCGGATGTTGTTGGGATTAATACCTTTGGCAGGCCTTTATTCGCTAACTTCTTTGTTCCACTTAAATTCAAGTAATCTTCCACACGGCCATCATTACCAGTAAGTACTGCAGCAATCTTTGCTAAATCAAGCGCACTGCCACCACCAATTCCAATAACTAAATCCGGTTGCTTTTCTCTTGCTTCTTCAACTACCTGATTACCAACCTTCACAGGTGGCTCTGGAACAACGTTTGTAACAACATCAACTTTCACATCATAAATATCCATTATCTTCAGTATAGGATCAATAACCCCAAGATTTTTCAAAACAGGATCTGTTAAAATAAAAATTCTTTCAGCCTTAATCTCTTGCAATATACCCTCTAATTTAGCAAGTGATCCCTCACCATGATAGATTTTCTTCGGAGATATAAACTGGTCCATCAATTACCCAACTCCCACCTTAATAATTCTGATAATTTTAAATAATAATCTATATTTTATCAGATATGCAGTATAATAGTTAGTCATTATGTAATAGTAACTTAAAATAAGAAACCTCCATCGTCATAAACGATGAAGGAGTGATTTAATACTATAGGACTTGTTCTCTTCTACTTAATTTTTGGCAGGCTGGTATTTACCTGGAACTGCACGCATCGTTATAGCAATACGATTCCAACTATTTATCGTATTAACTGCATAGACCAAATCAACAAAATCTTTCTCATTAAAATGCTCTCTGACCGAGTTGTATAGTTCATCCGAAATTGGATTTGTAGAGATTTGGGTTATTGCTTCAGTTAGGGCTAATGCTGCACGTTCTTTTTCAGTGTAGAAATCGGTTTCTCTCCATGCATTTAATGCGTATAGGCGCTGTTCGGTTTCACCCTTAGATCGAGCATCTTTTGTATGCATGTCCAAACAAAAGGCACAACCATTTATTTGTGATGCACGGGTTTTGACCAATTCTAATAATGTTAAATCAAGATTGGTAGATTTTAAATATTTTTCAAAATCCACCATTATTTTTGCAGCTTCTGGAGCAATTGCATAGTAATCTAAACGAGCTTGCATAAGTATCCCCTCCAATATTTTTTCCTTCAAGTTAATTGTAAGACTATACGCAAACTAAAACACATTTAATGCTCAAAAAAATCGTGTCAATTTTGTGACACACATAATTTTAAAAATACATATGCATAGACAAGGAACTCCAGCCCCTTGTCTAACCAAAAGTTAAGTTCCTAGAATATATTTATGGGGAATCTTTTAACGAAGCTTTAGCTTCCATATTCCTCTTCTGGTTATTAAATCCTTTGTCAAGTTGCCCGGCATTTTCAATATCTCCAGCCATTTCGTAACCTTCAACTTCTATATTGCCAGTGGTTCCATACAACCCCATACCACCAAGTACGGTATTAACATTTTCCTTCGTTATCTTCTTCTTTTCGTCAGCCAACTTTTTCATCTCCATTACTCCTAACTTTCCCAGCGAAAAAGATGTTATCCTGCTATTGCCTGGAATATTGGATAGACGTATATCCTGCATAAAGTACAGTAATTCTGCTCAAATATCACTACAATAGTTTTTCAATTTCGTTTCTATTTTATCAGCGACGCCTTGTTTAAAACTTAAATAATTTAAAGATTCAGTATTTTTTAGTTGTAAAGTTATTTTTAAACCATTAATGATCATGTAGACTTTATTCAAAATAAAAGGACAGCAATAATAAAAACTATTGCTGTCCATAGCTAATTATGGTAAACTAATATAATGATCACTACTTATAATAATGCATATTAATATATCCAATTATATTATATCATCAGTTATATTCAAAAGTCAATAAGAAGTTTTAGAATGGGGTTGGTGGCATGAGCAGACAAACTGAACAGCATCGAATCAATGAAATAATCAATGAAATTAACAACAAAGAGGATGCAATTTATAAAAAATCTGCAGGATTAAAAGATACCATCATCAATCTGCGTGAGAATTTTTGGGATGATGTTACGGTTAACCTAGATGAACCTGATGACGTGATTGAAACGCAGGCAAGTGTCAAACAACAGGCAGAGTTGCTCATTGAGCGGGAACAGGTCCATGGCAATATGGACAAGGAACTGAAAAAACTCAAACGACTAAAAGACTCTCCCTATTTTGGACGGATTGATTTTATTGAGAGTCCAGGAAATGATGAAGAAAAAATTTATATTGGCACCTCCTCCCTCATGGATCTGGAGGAAGAAAACTTTCTTATATACGATTGGCGCGCCCCGATTTCCAGTCTTTATTACGACTATGCTCCTGGAAAAGCGCAGTATGAAACAATGGATGAAACAATAGCCGGAGAAATCTCATTAAAAAGACAGTTCATTATTAAACATAGTAATATTATCAGCATGTTTGATACCGGACTTACAATTGGCGATCAGCTTCTTCAGCAAGCCCTGGGAGACAACGCAAGTACAACAATGAAAAGTATTGTCGCAACCATCCAAAAGGAACAAAATAAAATTATCCGAAATGAACGGAGTAATCTTTTAATAGTACAAGGTGTTGCCGGGAGCGGAAAAACATCTGCAGTCCTGCAGCGAATAGCGTATCTTATGTATCGTTTTCGAAAAGAACTTAATGCCAACAATTTACTGCTCTTTTCACCGAACCCATTATTTTCAAGCTATGTCGCCAACGTACTTCCTGAGTTAGGAGAAGAAAATATCCGACAATCCACTTTTTATGATTTTATAGAAAAACGGATTGAAAAAGGAATCACAATTGAATCCCCATTTTCACAGATGGAATATACATTAACGGAAATGGATCATGAGGATTATCATGATCGCCTAAAGAACATGACATACAAGTCTAGCCTGGATTATAAATTACTATTGGATGAGTACATCTCGCAACTGAAATACCATGGTATCCAGTTTAGGAATATCACGTTACATCACGAGGTCCTTATTTCAAAAGAGCAGATTTCAGACTACTTCTACTCATTGGATCCGGAGCTTTTCCTGCCAAACAGAATGGAAGCAGTTGCTAACTGGCTTTTGCATGAGTTACGAGAAAGCCAAAAACAGGAGAAGGACAAGGACTGGGTAATGGAAAAGATTGAATTAATGGATAAAGAAGAGTATTTAGAGGCATTTCATTCAAGCCAGCAGGAAGATGAAGAAGATTCAAGTCTGGAAGAAGAATTCCTGCGTAAAGAAGTTGTAAAGCGCCACTTTACCCAAATTAAAAAGCGGGTAAAACGCTTTGACTTCGTTCATATAATGGCGACATACCGCGAGATGTTTCGTAGTTGGGAACCCTCTTATGCCCCAGTTGACTGGGGAAAAATTCAATTCCAGACCATTGCCAATTTATCACAGAATTTTTTAACCTGGGAAGACGCTACACCATATCTTTATTTTAAAGGCCGGTTGCTTGGTGCCGATTCCGAAAGGTCTGTCCGCCACCTGTTCGTGGACGAAGCACAGGATTATTCAGCATTTCAGTTTGCATATATCAAGCATATTTTTCCTTACACCAGAATGACATTACTAGGTGATATAAATCAGGCTATTTATGCATATGCGACTGAAGATAACCCGTTAATACCTGCGACACTTGAGCAAAATCATGAACGAATTACCTTGACAAAAAGTTACCGTTCAACGAAACAAATCGTCGAATTCACAAAAGACTTCGCCCCTGGTGAAGCAGTGATCGAATCATTTGAACGATCCGGTAACAAACCCAAATTGATTAAGCTTGGGAATAAGGCCAATAAATCTGACACGTTAATTGTCGAGATTGAAAAACTCCGCAATTATGGAAATGAAACAATCGCAATTATTTGCAAAACACTCAAAGAAAGCGACGAGCTCTACCATAAGCTTCAAGATAAAGTTGTAATCAGACAAATAACAGAGCAAACTTATTCATTCGAAAAAGGATTGCTCATTCTGCCTATTTATTTGGCAAAAGGAATCGAATTTGATGCTGTTATTATCCCGGAAGCTTCTGCCGGGCATTATAGCAAAGAGGCAGATCGCGCACTCTTTTACACCGCCTGCACCAGGGCAATGCATGGCCTCCATATGATCACGTCAGAAGAACCATGCAAATTTATTAAAGAGGCAGAACAGGAAACATTTGAAGTTATCCACATATAATACGAAAAGGCGTCGGCTGGATATTATATCCCCGGCACTTTTTTTGTTTTTAAATAAATATGATCCCGGCCATCTAAATCAGCTTTCAAGTTGTGAACATCGGCGAAATTAGTGTGAACTTTCGGCGCTTTCCTTGTGAACTTCAACAATTTCGCCACAAACCCACTTCAACAGCAACTAAAAGAGCATGCCATTATGGACATGCTCTCCAATTTATCGCTTTCTCTTATTTCTTTTATTATCGAGATTTAGAAATTCTGTGTCATCGGCTATTTCTGTATCATCTTTATTTTCTCTTTTTGGTTCTGTATCATACTTCAGCACATTTTGTTGCTTACCTGTATCCCGATTGCGGTTTTTATTTTGTTCTGACATATAATGAACCTCCTGCTGGTTATCTTGGCGGCCGGTTTTGCCGATATTTTTTGTCATCCTTCATATCGTTTAGCTCTTCCTTGCTTTTGTTCTTTTTCTTCTTGCCCTTACTCAAAATAGATCCCTCCTTTTTTCGTTAGTTTTAACAAATCTTATGTTTTAATACTCCTGACAAAAGTATGTGGCTATGACAAAGTGTTTTAGCCAAAGTAAAAATCCGAACTATGATTCAAAATTCTTGAGATAGAATTTGAATTAGTTCGGATTTATTTTACAGTAAGAAAGGATAAATCCTTTCTTACTGTAAAAGTGCAACTAAGGCATTTGCCATCAAGGCTTGGCAAATACCAAGTTTTCTAATGAGGAGGCTAAGGTCGTGCCCATGGAAAGCGAAGTATTCTGCCGAAACGAATTTAGGCACTCAACCATCATTAGAACGAGACAATGTATAACAAAAGAATCTTCACTAATTCACACTTTAAATTAACTACGTATTAGACCCGCCATTAAAAATTAACATTCCAACCATCCTATCCTGCTATTATTCGTCTTTAAAGTGGCATTAGGTCCCAGTCTCCTCTTTTCTAAAATAACTGTTCAATCATTTTGTCTACATGGATTTCAGTAGTGTTGAGCAATGCACTATCAACATCTGCTTCGCTCAGAATCATCGGCAGTTCCGTGCAGCCAAGAATCAGACCATCCAGGTTTTCCTCCGCAATCATTTTATTTATAATCCTTAGAAATGCTTCCTTCGTGTCCTGCTTAACAATTCCATTTTCCAACTCATCAACAATTCTCTGATGAATAAACTGCTGATCTTCTTCAATCGGAACAACAATCTTCTTGTCGCCTGATAGAAATGGCTTTTTAAAGAAATCATGTTCCATCGTAAACTTCGTGCCCAGGAGACCGACGTTTTTCATCCCTAATTCCTGTGCTTTCTCATATGTCGCCTCCACAATACTTATCATTGGTACATTTACTTTTTTGCTAACTTCATCAAATACGATGTGTGGCGTGTTAGCAGAGATAACAACAAAGTCTGCACCAATGCTTTCCAATTTTTCAGCAGCTTCCCCCACATAATTAATTAATTCCTCAGTCTGTCCTTTGCTGATGTAATGAAAAATATTATACATATTAATACTGTTAATAAATAACTCTGGCAATTTTTGCTTACTGTTCACCTTATCTTGAAACTTGCTAATAAAAGATTGATAATAATCTACTGTTGACTCGGGCCCTAATCCACCAATAATACCTGCTTGTTTCATCCTATCCCTTCCTTTTTCTGATTATTCATTTATATATCCATGTTATCATATTCAATCTAATTTGTATGATAAGCAGTTTCAAGTAACAGTGAATCGGCTCAACGGGGTCAATTATCCCTTTCTCCCAGAACATCTTTAATAATCTCAATATGTAACGCGGCCCATGCTTTTTCCTTAAAATGAAAAAAGGCACTAACAGTTAGTAAAATCAGGTATATCGTAATGAAGATAGCCCAAATCAGAATACCATCCTTAAACAAAAATTCCTGAATTTTATCCGAAAATAAAAATAAAAGCCAGGGAATGGCCGTGACAAAGATAGGAATAATACCTGTTCCGTTTTGTTCTTTTACCATACGATAATAAATTAATCTGAGCGTTTCGCTTTCAAGAGATTCATAAAAAGATTTTATTTCAGCAGTTTCTTTAAGATCCTTATTGGATTGGATATTCCTCTGTTCCTTTAAATCAAGAAATAACTTATGCGCATCACCACGAAAAGAAAACATACAACCCCTCCTCTATTGGGACATAGGAGTCAGGTCCCTCGTCCCGCAATCTTTGTCAACTCCCGCGATAAGGTTTAAACTATCCTTGAAAGGAGTTTATAAATGCACATAAACTACAATCTTCCCGAAAATATAACTACTATACTTAATACTAACCAACGAACGGATGATAATACATTTCAGGAATTAATCCGGCAAGGTGGGTATGTACCGCCACATACAGACTTACTAATTGATGCGATTTCAGCACTAAGTATGGGGAAAAATATCCTGCTGAAAGGTCCTACTGGGGCTGGAAAGACAAAGTTCGCTGAAACACTTTCAAGCTTATTCCATCAGCCAATGTTTAATGTCAATTGTTCAGTTGACTTAGATGCCGAAAGCTTAATGGGCTTTAAAACCTTGGCATATGAGGACGGGAAACAAGTAATTGATTTCGTGCCAGGCCCTGTAACAAGCGCAATGAATGGTGGAACCTTCCTCTACATTGATGAAGTCAATATGGCGAAACCCGAAACATTACCGCTTATTAACGGTGTACTTGACTATCGAAGAACGGTAACGAATCCATTCACTAACGCCATCATAACAGCCGAAGAAGGCTTTAATGTTATTGCTGCAATAAACGAGGGTTATGTTGGAACCGTCCCATTAAATGAAGCGTTGAAGAACCGCTTTATTGTCATTGATGTTCCATATCTAGAAGGAGAACAATTAAAGGAATTAATTCAATCAAACACAAGGCTAACGAACAACACAACAATCGACTTATTTGTCACGTTATCCAGCGATTTGATTCGTTCTGTTGCTCAAGGAAAGTTATCCGAAGAAGCAGCTTCTATCCGTGCTTTACTTGATGCCTGTGACCTGAGTTCGATTATCCCACCTAAACGCGCTATTTTAAGGTCAATCGTGGATAAACTGGAAGAAGAACGTGAGAGGGAATTCGTAAAAAACTTAACAGACACCCTATTTTAATGGGAAGATTAATTCCACAATAAGATAAGAAAGGAGGATACTGAATGAAATATAACCGCTGGGATGATTCCAAGATAGATACCGATTTATATTTGCAATTACAGGACTTATCCACCATATTATCGGATAATCCGGACCTGCAGTTCGCATATAAGTATGGTTCATTTATTGACCTCACAAATCGCAACGTAACAGGCAGTCATTTATGGGATATTAGCAATCATGCAATTAAGGAACAGGGCTATAAAACGGATGTGTTTTTGCGGACAATTGGAACACTGCATTTTTCACAAGTTCCCTTCATGAAGACATATCTGGAAAAAATAAACGAATCAGGCCTGCGGAATTTTGCTGCTCAACTTATTACATTGCTGGAAGATATACGGTTGGAAGAAATCATTACAAAAATAAGACCAGGCACAAAAAGAGACTTTGTCGTCCGGAGAAAACACCTGAAGCACTACTTTGAAACTCAATTAGGAACAAACGTGACAAGAAACCATTCGCTTGATGAATTATTTTGTCTTATCTACCTGTTAATTCAGACAGACCAGCCGGATCCGAGTTTTCCTAAGGCGAATAAGCAGCAAGTTAGCAGCTTGGAAAAACTAAAACCGCATATCTATGCCTCGTTTGAAGCAAAAAGTACCGAAGACATTGCAGCTATTGCTGAACAAATGGTTTTGCAAATAGAAGATGATTATAAAGACATGACAAATGTCTACTTTTCTTTTCCGATTTCACACATCGAAAAGTATGAAAAGAATACATTATTCGATGAATTAACCCGAACGGATGACATACCAAACGAAGAAAAAGAAGATGTCGATGAAGAAAATAATGAGTCTATGGATGAACAATTACCTTCCTGGCACCAGGAAAATGAAAACAGTGATAGGAAACAAAACTTCCTTCAATTTGAATTAGATTCAGGCACGAAAACAAGTATCATGGGCAGTGGTGCAAGAGAAACAGAAGATGCTGATCAAGCCATGGGTACCATTCAAGGAGCTTCAGGAACTAGTGATAATAACGACTACTCGGAAGTCGATTCACTTGAAAAACAAAGCACCAGCAAAGGAAAGCAATCGAATGACAACGAACTAAATTATGGCGAGGAAAATAAAGATGCAGTAGCCATTGTCGAAAAAGCTAACACACCATCAATGGAAGAGCAACATGCGTACAAGACTGCTGTTGGTACGATTGAAGCTTACAAACGAAAGCTTGCGACTACCATTGAAAAAGTACTCGAACACAAAATGAATGCACCTCGGAAAGATTTAGTCATTGGTCGGCTATCGAAAAAACTGCTGCCCGTTATTATTGACGAAAACCCAAGGGTATTTTATAAAAAAAACCAGGAATCAAAAGACATTGATGCCGTTTTCACCCTGCTTGTCGACTGTTCCGCTTCCATGCACAATAAAATGGACGAAACAAAACTCGGCGTAGTTCTGTTTCACGAAGTATTGAAACAACTAAAGATCCCCCACTCCATCGTTGGATTCTGGGAGGATGCAAATGACGTAAAAGAAAACTATCAGCCAAATTACTTTCACGAAATTCATTCCTACACGGATTCCCTTTATCAAAACACTGGAGCAAGAATCATGCAGCTTGAACCACAAGAAGATAACCGGGATGGCTTCAGCATACGTGTAATTACAAAAGAATTAGCAGCCAGAAGAGAAAAGAATAAATTCCTGCTCGTCTTCTCAGACGGCGAGCCAGCTGCTGCCAACTATGATCAGAATGGAATTATTGACACAAATCTGGCTGTATCTGAAGCACGCAAAAAAGGAATAGATGTCATCGGAATGTTCTTAGCAGACGGAGAAATCGACGAAAGAGAAGATCTAACCATGAAGAACATCTATGGAAAAGAACGCCTCATGATCCCAAGCGTCGACGAACTCCCAGAACACTTCGCCCCACTCCTGAAAAGACTGCTATTACGCACAATCTAGCTGGGACAATGGGGTCAGGTTCCTTGTCCCAGCTCTTCCTTGAGTGGGCTTCCTATCTTCTGAAACAGAAAAAGCGATCACCTATTTAGGATGATCGCTTTTCCTCTTTTCATCGCAAATCTTTTATATCACCGACTAATGGAAGCGTCACATGGCTTCGTTCGGGATCAATTGAAATTGTCGTTCCAGCTTCAGGACGAATCGTATATCTATTATCACTGGAAATAATAACGATACCAATTTGATGCCCAGCTTTAAACTGGTAATCATCCGGCTGCATATCCCAGTCAAACGTGTATTGACGGTTTGGAACGAGTGCCTTTGATTTAGACATCGAATTAATATTTTGCGGATCCATCCATCCACGCGTAACAATTTCAGCGCCATCTGGTCCATAGTCGACAAGCAATCCGGTTAAATTAGCAGTCGGCTGATCGATACTGGCACGAATAGACACATTTGGAGTCCCGCTCATACGATAGGAATCCGTTAATTCCTTAGTTAAATAGGCTTGGCGATTTGGTGATTCCGATAAAGGATTTTCAACTAACTCACTAGCTTCTATTAGCGCATTATCTAGTAAACTATCTGCTCCTTTATTTTTATTCGGGACAGGTTGAACACTTAAACCACCTGTATCATTACTCCCAGCGGTAAAATGCAGTTTCGTATCAGTGGCATCGGCATTCGGCCATGCTTGTGTTGTCTCCCATGAATCATCTTCACGTTGGATATCAACAACTGGCTCATCCATTATTCCATTATCTATATCGTATAACCAATGATCAAACCATTTATTTAGTGTTGTTAACCACTCTTCATTTCGGAAGTAGTATGGACTGGAGTGCCCACCTTGATGAAGCCATAACTTCCTTGGAACATTATAATGCTTTAGTTCTTCCCACCATTGTGAGAACTGTTGTGTCTTTACATTCCAATCATTTAAGCCATGGACAACAAAAACACTCGCTTCAATATCTTTAACATCATTCAAATAATTTCGTGCGTCCCAGAATTCGTTATAATCCCCGGTTTCACGGTCTTGATCATCCTCGATTTGATTCATTAGATCTGAACAGACTTCCGGATTATCACGAGTAAGTACTGCTTTTCCTAATACATCAGCGTCTTCACCCTGATATCCTCCTGGAGCAACAACAGCCCCATTGGAACGATAATAATCATACCAGCTGCTAATGGCACCAATTGGAACAATGGTTTTTAATCCTTCCACACCAGTAGTTGCTACGCCGTTTGGCAATGTACCGTTATAGGATACACCCGTCATGCCAACATTCCCTGTTGACCAATCAGCAGATACTTCTTGTCCATCTTCCGTAAATGCATCTGCTCGGCCATTTAGCCAATCAATGACAGCCTCCGTAGCACGAATCTCCCGTTCATCTCCAACAGTGGGACATCCATCAGAAAGACCACTGCCAATACTCTCAGCAAGTACTACAGCATAACCCCGCGGGACAAAATAATCGTCATAATATCCGGGTAAACCCGCTGCATGAGGTTTTCCTTTGCCATTCTTTTCTACTGGATTTAATTCGACATCAACGTTATAAAAATCCAGTGAGGAAAGTCCGGCACGATAGGGACTCATTTCAAAAATAACTGGCACTTCAAGCCCTTCCTCCGTTTCTTTCGGACGTATAATCTCGGCATGAACTTTGTCATTTTGCCCATCGCCATCACTATCAACCGCTGTTTCAATATAAACGGTTTCACGAACCGCTTCCTCCATGGAGAATACTGCTTGGGTTACCCCGTCTTCAACCTTAATTTCCGGTTCAGCGTCTGGATTAGCCGGTTTTGCAGCAATTTCCATACCAAAAGCAAATAACAAACATACGGTAAAAAACAATGTCTTTTTCATCTTCTGTTTCCTCCTCCTTAATATGACAATAAATTTAACACAATTCGCAGGAAAATTTTGTCGATTATTGGAGAAAGATTGAAAGACAATACTATTATCCTAGTATAGTGTTTAATACCCAGTCACTTTTAAATCCGTGTTATAAAAACATATAAACTAGGAAAACTAAACTTGATAACCAGTTATTTAATACATTTCATTAAGGAGGATATATCTCAATGAACAATAAAAATTCAAACGATAAACCAGCAAAAGAGCAATTTGGCAAAGTTAAATCGTATCAGGAAACGAACGAGGAGATTGCAAAAAACGATAAGCTAAAACAAAAACAACCAACCCCTAAACCAGATGATTTTGAGGAGATCGAGTATTAAAATGGTCGCCTTAACAGGGTAAACGAATGTAATGTCTCTATGGAGAGGGCCTGGTTAAATGGAAATATCGTGGATCTCATTTGTGATGATTATACTCGCCAGTTACCGGCTTACACACTTGATCGTATTTGATAAAATAACTGAATTTATCCGGAAACCTTTCTTAACAAAGAAGAAGATTTCCGATAATGAATCAAAAGAGGTGCCAAAGTCGAAAATTGGTTACCTTTTAACCTGCTATTGGTGTGCAGGAATTTGGTGTGCCACCTTCTTAGCGGTAATTTTTTTATGGATTCCTTTTATTGCTAAATACTTGATTTTCATATTGGCCATTGCTGGCGGCCAGGCAATATTAGAATCGTTTGTTGGAGTAAACATAAAACAAACAGCCTTGTATACAGAAGAAACGAAAGAATTGAAATGAGTAATAAAAAAGTAAATAAAAACTATTAGCCCTTCGTTAAGTTTAATAGGTCATCCTAGGACAAAACCCCGGAATGGCCCTTTTTTAGTTTGAATCGCCATTACCTACAATCATTCACTAGGTCTGTCCCACAATCCCCCGCATATAAATAACAATATACGTTACATTCAGGGGTGCTAAACATGGAATTCAATATCGGCCCACGCATGGTGAAAACAGGCCTTGCAGTTGTATTAACTTTACTGATCACAAGTATGCTGGAACTCGACTTGGAAATTGTTGCGGCGATTGCTGCTGTTCTGGCTATGCAGCCTTCCATAATGCGGTCTTATAATTATATTAAAGAGGTTATTGTTTCCAATGGGGTTGGGCTTGCATTTGCTTTGCTGGGTACTTTTCTGCTTGGGCATCATCCACTATCAGTTGGTTTGGTAGTTATCATATCCATTGCAATTAACGTTAGACTTGGTTTGCACAAAACTGTAAGCTTAACAGTCTTAACCATCATCGCATTGATGCTTGGAAACGAAGATGGGCTAAGCATTATGTATGTTATTGATCGATTATCACTGGTGACAATTGGGGTGTTTTCTGCCTTTATTATTAATATGATTGTTTTCCCACCGGATCATCAAAAGAATTTAAACAGCCTGATTAAAAGCGCCAGCGAAAAAACGAATTTTCTGTTGCGAGTAATACCGAATAAGACAATGAATATCCCTGAAATGAAAAAAGAAAACAGGGAAATTGAAAAATTGATTAATGATGCAACAGATTATTATGACATTATATCTGACGAGAGGGGCCGTCTGTTCATTAAAAATCGGCGGAGCTTTTACAGAAATATTATCCTGTATAAGCATATGATCCGGATGCTAAGCAAAAAACAGACATTAATTCTTAAGTTAGAGAAAAACATCAATGAAATTGAGGCAATTCCAGACAATAAATCTTACGTGATAAAAAAACTGGTAAAAGAAATGAATAGCTACAGCGAAAATATATTACTTTTATACGAAAATAAAATCATCCCCAATATAGAACTGCAGAAGGAAACAAAGACAGCAATGCAAATAACAATTAATAATCTTATCGAGGAACTGCAAGGGTCTGAACTTGATAAATGGAATTTTGTTTTTCCCATTGCAAACAGTATTATTGAACTATTCTCCGAGTTGCATAAGCTGGAAAGATTGGTTCGAATAATGGAAACAAAAGGAAAAGTATAGATAAGCGCCTGGTACCAGAGACTGCCAGTCAGGGGTACCAAAGCACCATCCCTAGACTCATTTATTTTTCCGATTCAGCTCTTTGTTTCCAGCAACTTTATTTGAAGTATCTGTACTACCCTGATTTTCATAATACTTAGCTTCAGGGTTATATAATTTATTTTCATCAGCAAAGTCTTTTTTGCTTTTCCCTTTTGGCATATAAGTTCACCTCCCCGACAGGATTATTATTAGTTTGTGTGAACTATTACTTTAAAATACAATCGTTATTTCACAAGCCGTCCCACTGCTAAAGAACTGATTAACCATTTCAGTCATTAATTAAGTGATAGCCGGAAAGCGGATCATCCGAATTATTACTTTTTCCAAAATGACCCACCACCCCGGATCGACCTCACATATCGGTGATTTCCAGATCATTTAAAAGCGATTCAATTACTTGCTCACTTTTATTATCATCTGTTGGGGTAAGGTTTGTTAGATAAGGGGTATGTGTTACGGATTCAAGTCATTATTCACACAAAATCCTTACATGTTAAGGCATCACCTTTGTTAAAGCCTTTTATAGAAAGGCTTCTTGGGTTCTTTGGGAAATAGTTAAAAGCAGTGGCATTCATTGATGCAGCGATTTTAGCAGCACCTAAATAGCCATCCTTTATGGAAACATGACTGCCAAACTTCATAAAAACACCCCTTTCTAGGACTGGCAACCTTTGCAGTAAAATGTTTTTCTGGATGAAATTTTGACTTTGATAATTGGCGCCCCGCACCGCCCACATGCCTTATCTTCCAGACCATAGACATATGTGTTCTGGTCATATCCGCCTGTTTTAGTATCCCCATTAAATAAAGGTTGTTCCATATAACCACCATATTTAATTCCCTGTTGAAGAATAAAACGAATCGAATTATACAGTTGAACCGTCTCCTCATCGTCAAGATCATCCATTGTTCGTTCTGGTAATAGCTTTGCATGCCAGGCAATTTCATCAGAATAGCGATTTCCGATACCGGATAGAAACTTCTGATTAATCAATGTTGTCTTAATCCTACCTCTTCTCACTTTAATATGGTCTAAAAAAGAGTCCAGCGAAAAGTTTATATCAAGCGGTTCCGGGCCCAAATCAGCTAGTTCCTCCTCCACTTTTTCTTCTGAAAAAAGATGAAGATACCCTAACCGTAATCCGATG
>JBDNGJ010000224.1:0-4686 GCA_041689365.1 Virgibacillus sp. | reverse complement strand
GATTTGATCCATTCTAACAGGAGTGGATCTTGCCTGAAATTCACTGTAAATAAATTGATAAAATGGATAATTTAGACTGGTAGGGGGTTATGTACAAATTCACCGCCATTTTGTGTACTTTTTACTTGCCAAACACAACTGTTCCCATGGAGTTCTCCAAGTCTTTTTTTAACTGTGTTTCTACCACGTACAAAATATCCTTTGTATCCATTAAACCGTCAGTAGGATTATGTTGTTTGATTGCTTCTTCAATGACTTTCCTAATTTCTTTTGATAAATTATTGATAAACCTCGTAGCAAGTCTTTTTAATTGCGTATCACTAAAATGATCTTTTGATAGTTTGGTATGCGATTCATTTTCCAATGACTTTAAATAGGCATCCTCTTTAGTTCCGCCTATAAGTACCGCGTTAAACGGCTTTGTAGCATTACCTGTCACCTTAAAGTCCTCTATCTTCATTCCGATCGTCCGAACAATGGCAACTCTTCCCTTTGGAATTTCCTCATTGTATTTAAAATAAAGTTGAAATTGAAAATCCTCTTCTCCATTAGATACGACGATTTCCCGAGAAGGTGCTTTCAGATACGTATCTAAATACAGAGGGGTAAATTCTTTTTTTGCTTCTGTTATATCCTGATTATAATAATCCTGATCTTTAACGTAATTTAATATCGTATCTTTCTTAACTACTTCTTCGTTCACATGCACTTCCAGTTCATTTTTTAAAATCGCTATAAAAAAGCTGTCACAAATACTTTTTATGATAGCCTTTTCATCATCATATTCCTTTCGAAAATAAGGAATAATGATCTTTAAACCTCTTGAATCCTTCTGAAATACTTCGTGAAAGTTATTCTCATATGGATAAAACTTTGAACTATTATCATCGTAGACTTCAATATCAGTAAAATAACCAGTAGATCTAAATGCCTGCCCATTATAAACATGCTCAATTAGTTGAACGGTTCCACCTAAATGTTGTTCTCCATTTTCATCGCAGTTCGCAAAATACATAACGTGTAAATCAGAAGCAGCATTTGATGCGATCTTACCAACCCCATGAGAGCCACCTCTTGAAACTTCCACTTCTTGACTATCTTCCTCAAAATGAACTCCTTTATTATATGCATAAATACCCCAAGTATCTTTCTTTGATCCACTTTGACCATTACGTGCTCCTGTTAATCCTCTCGTATTTATATCTTCAAAAGATATATATCTGACTTCATCCTGACCGAGTTTATTTTTCATATGACTAATCGTTTCATTCGTATAATTATTACGGCCTTCCAAATCCATGATACGTTCTTTCACTTCTTCAATCCCGGGAATGTCCCTCTCATTTATACTACCTGTTTTAATTTTTAAAATAACCGGCCCATTGTTATTCAACATACGTCCATCAAGTGAATTTTGTATATTTTCTCTTGTTAAGCCATTTACGCCCATCGCGTGAAAACGTTCTAGCGTTTTATTGAAGCTTGACTCTTCTATGTTAGGAATGGGCGAAAATTTCCACTTTTTATGTTTAAGTGTTTGTAATTTCATGGGTAGCCTCCTCTATGACTTTTGTTATCTTATTTTGAGTAAAACTGATTCACTTCCATAGCAGAAAAATTGAAGAATATTAAATTATGGTTTAAATAACTTTATAAATATTATTCTACCACGCGGAATATATTTTCCAATTATTTCTATTTTTCGATTATGTTAAAAAATATGTGTAAAAATATGTACAGCTTTTGAGTATCATCGATAATTGATTTTCTCAATTCAATTATCCTTTCACTTGAAGAATAATGATAATGATATCTATCAAAATGAAACATTTTGCTGCACGATTTTCTGCAATGACATACTTTCAATGATATAACATTGCACCCATTTCCAATGATTAGCTGTAAGACTTGATTTAACTCTCACCCCAAAACATTATCCTCTAATGCATTGCAAGACTAGTCGACTATTGCTAGTATCCCTATGCAGCAGCGATTGCCATCATACGCTTTATTAATTTCTTCATAGGCAATTATTTCTTGGGAATGAACTTGTTTTCTCGCGGAGCATGTCGATGAGACGGACGCGGATAGTGTAGTTGAAGTAAGTTGAAAGTGTTACACTGTACTTCGGATCCTTCTGCCTCAAAAGCCGCAATAGGAAGTAAGTCACCTTTATAAACACAGGGGATCATTCCGGTAGTTTAGCTAATGCCTCATTAAATTGTAAGTCTGAAGTATGACTATCCTTTCACCTATATAGCTAATAGCTCCTAGCACTTATTCCTATTTTATCAAATGTTCAGGAAATTAAAACGATAAACTAAAAAGTGTGATGATGGTATTATAAATATGCTAAACTGATTTATTTTTAATTGGATGACTTGAAGATCATTTGTATCATCTCAATTACATATTATTTTCAATGATACAATATGGACTGTGCAAAAAAATGTATAGGTTTAAATCCGCTTCTAAAACAACGTTCCAGTATCCTTAGTATAAAGGCTTGGTTTTCGATGACATTTTTAAGGCTGGCATTCGATTGTATATATAAGAAAGGGGTGGTTACTATCACTATCGTTTATGGTGGGGATAAAGTGGCATGAAAAAGAGCATAATCAGCACTAATTTTCATATACAACTAAAAGAGCAGCCTGTATGAACTCATTTATCTTATTTTCACCATTTTTCCAATAGTCTTCCAAAAAATCAACAAAATTCCTCTCAAATTGGTATAATAATATGTTTAGAAAGGGTGTATTTATACAGAACAACAGAAGATTTAAATCCCAAGTCCCGAGTATAAACTTTATTAAACTGAAATGTAGGGATTAACATTATCAATGAACATAATAATAGATTTTGAAAATCATGGTACATTTTGCAACATTTTGTAATAAATGGTAGAATAATAGTACGACTATTGAGACTATACCTCTGTAATATTTTAGTGGACTGGGCATGTTTTGTTCAGGAAGCGCTAATTGTTGGGGCTCTTTATAATCACTGCACGACACAAGCCCCCGTAATGAACGTCCCAAATTCACTTTGATGTGGTGAAATATAATGTCATGTTAATGAGTGAGCAGAGGACTGACAGCTATAAGAAGTTAGAGAGAGGCGGTACTTGTCTCATATAAACCTTCCCGATAATATTAACGAGCAGAGGGGCCTAAGGGTCAATTAATATTTGAAAGGAGGGGCAATGTTGGAAAACCCACGTTGCAAAAATCGTAAGTATCGCAATACAACTGGTATTGAAAAAAAAGCCGATTCTGAACGCGCTACAAATAGAAGTGCTAAGGAGTTGTTTATTGAAAATTTTGTGCCAAACATCGCTGTAGGATTAGCAAAGAGTGTATCTTACCTCTTGATTGGTCTAAGCATGTGGGTCATAAAAGCACTTTTCTTTGAACAGGATTTTCATGAAATGTTGGAAACTCTCTCTAACTTCTTTTACAAAATAAAACATTGTGAGGTAAAAGATGCTAGTATCTCAAGAACATCCATTCTACAAACTAAATAATAAAAGGCGGCTAGCATCTATTCTTAAAACAGATGTAAAAAACTTCAATGAAATAGAAAATGTCTATAAGGTTTATCCTTTCAAAAAGTTAATAGGTAAAAAAGAGAGAGACCTTTTTAACACAGACATAAATTTTAAATCGTTGTTAAGACGATTAAACGTACTATTATGTCAATTGAACATACCAGATTTTGTATATGCTGGTATTCCTAACAGAGACTTTTTAGACAATGCGTTAGCCCACCAAAAAAAAGCATATCTTCAAAGTGCTGATATTAAAGACTTTTTCCCTACTACTAGTGACAGTTATGTATATGGGTTTTTTCAAAATAAACTTCAAACAAGCCCTGACGTTGCTAAGATACTAACTCTATTAACAACCCACCATAATATTAATAGTAACTCGCGTCACATTCCCCAGGGTTTTCCAACCAGTACAATTTTATCGTTTCTATCTTACTTTGATTTATTCAATGGAATAAACAATGTATGTAAACAAAATGATATTCATTTTACATTGTTTGTCGATGATATGACTTTCTCAAGTCATAAAAGAATTCCCAAATCTTTTCTAACTCATGTTAATTCTATTGTTAAAAAATATAATCTAGAAATTCATCCAGATAAAATGATTCGTACTAATCCTAATAAACATAAAAAAATTACAGGAATAATTGTTGAACCAACTAATAAATCTTTAAAAGCCCCAAATCAATTACAAAAAAAAATGTTTGATAACTTCAAGATTATACATGATTATTCTATTAGCTCCTATGCTGATTACATTCAATTTAAACGACTCGTACTTACACTGGAGGGGCAGCTAAGATCTATTAAAAGGATTGAACCTAATAGACAAACACCGTACATTGATAAAGTATTAAAGGATATAAAAAATAATTTTAATCACTCTACAGTTAAAGGTGCATCTCATGAAATATTAATGAGTGAATTTAAAAACTTACGTCAATAAGAGCTAAAATGTTTAAAGGTTTAAAGGTTTAAAGGTTTAAACCAATGTAAGCGTCAAATAATCCCCACGTATGAATGATAGGTCATCCATGCGATAATCTTCCTAGAAATAATTCGGGGGGTTTTGTGATGACACAAATAGACAAAAGAATAGAATGGAAAAAGCGGTTTGATGCTTGGAAGGCAAG
>JBDNGJ010000223.1:0-2432 GCA_041689365.1 Virgibacillus sp. | reverse complement strand
GTTAATCGCCAAACACTTAAAAGAGGCCGCGGCGGTGCTTATAAACAAAAGTAAGGGGTGGTTGGAATGAACGAAAAACAAGTTGAAGAAGCATTGAAAGATTATCACTGGATAATTAACGAAATCAAACGTCAACGCGAATTATTAGAAGATGCAGAAACAAGTGTAGTAGCTCAATCAGGCATAGAATCCACTCTACCAAAAGCGTTAGGAGAAATCAGCGATCCAGTAGCTCGAGAAGTTATCAGACGTGATAAAAAATTTAGTTGGGTAAATAAATTAGAGAAAAAAGTTTTATTCATTCAAGGACGCGTGTATTTAATTAAAAATGAACGTGAAAAGGCTGTTTTAGAATGCATGCTAGACGGCTTAAGTATGATTGCGATAAGTAAACATATGGGATTGTCAGAAAGGCATATTTACCGATTACGGACTAACATCGTCCAAAAAATGTCAGGAAATGCAGGATTGTCAGGAAAGGTGCATTCGCAAAAATGTTGTGTGTAAAATATAGATAGAGCACTAACCGAGTTAGTAATAGTATTTAAAGACCGTGAGGTCTATATAGATTAAGCAGTATAAATATTAGGTAGTGGGAGGGAGTTGTTATGGGTGGCTAAGTTGACTGAAAAGCAAAGGCGTTTTTCCGATGAGTACATTCGTTTGGGGGAAATAACACAAGCGGCGATTAATGCAGGATATAGTACAAAGACGGCTTATGCCATTGGACAAGAAAACTTGAACAAACCTAGCATTAAAACTTATATTGATAAACGTTTAGAATTATTGAAAAAAGAATCCATAGCAGAACAAGACGAGATACTCCAATACCTCACATCGGTAATGCGCGGTAAAATCAATGACGAACAATTGATGGTTGTTCCAGATGGTAACTTTTCCGCTGGTGTAAAACGTCATGAAAAACGTTCTGATACAATGGCCCGAACAAAGGCAGCCGAATTACTAGGTAAACGTTATGCTATATGGACAGAAAAGCATCAAATGGACGTGCAAGTAATGCCAGTATTCAAAGACAGCTACGGTGATGAATATGATTAAAGTCGAAAAGGATATAGCACTTTTTGTGCCTAGAAAGTTTAAAAACGTGTGGGTGGCATCCAAGGATCCAAACATATTAAACATCGTATGCAAGGGTGGTCGTGGTAGTGGTAAATCATCGGATATAGCACATATTATTACCCAGATGCTTATGCGTTATCCTGTTAACGCGGTAGGTATACGAAAAATAGATAATACCATTGAATTATCTATATTCGAGCAGATTAAATGGGCGATAGCTGAACAAGGCGTATCGCATCTATTTAAGGTTAATAAGTCACCTATGCGCATCACATACATTCCTAGGGGTAACTACATTGTGTTCAGGGGCGCACAAGAGCCAGAAAGGATTAAGTCGCTTAAATCAGCTAACTTCCCTTTTGCTATCGTGTGGATTGAAGAACTTTCTGAATTTAAAACAGAAGATGAAGTAACAACCATCACTAACTCTCTGCTCCGCGGGGAATTAGAAGATGGTCTTTTTTATAAGTTTTTCTACTCATACAATCCACCAAAGAGAAAACAATCATGGGCGAATAAAAAATACGAAACACAATTTCAGCCAGATAATACACTGGTACATCATTCAACTTACTTGGATAATCCTTTTATATCCAAACAATTCATTGAAGAGGCAGAAGCGGCAAAAGAAAGAAATGAGTATCGGTACCGCTGGGAGTATTTAGGACACGCCATTGGTTCGGGTGTCGTTCCATTCGATAATTTGACGTTTAGGGAAATCACAGACGAAGAAATGAGCACATTCGATAATATTCGCCAAGGAATTGATTGGGGATATGCTACTGATCCCGTATCATTTGGTAGGTGGCATTATGATAAAACACGGAGAAAGCTATATGCGATTGATGAGCTGTACGGTGTGAAGATAAGCAACAGAGAAACGTTTGAATGGATTAAAAACAGAGAATATCACGACGTAATGACTGTCGGGGATTCATCGGAACCAAAATCTGTTGCAGAAGGCAAAAGTTACGGCATCCGTATTAAAGGTGCTAAAAAAGGCCCTGGTAGTGTGGAATATGGCGAAAAGTGGTTAGATGATTTAGACGAGATTGTTATTGATTCTAAACGAACGCCACATACAGCAAAAGAATTCGAGAACATTGACTACCAGACGGACAAAGACGGCAATCCAAAAGCGAAGCTAGATGATAAAGATAATCATGCGATAGACCAGTGCAGGTACGCCCTAGAAGGCGATATGAAACAAGGCAACTTATCCATTCTAAAATAAAGGAGGTGCTTAAATGTACCCAAACACACCAACAGACACAGAAAAAATCATCGAAATAATTAAAAAAAATTCCCCAAAAACAGTCGATATAATAAGAGAATACATGGACAACCACGAC
>JBDNGJ010000222.1:0-1433 GCA_041689365.1 Virgibacillus sp. | reverse complement strand
GGTGGTTCTAATGAGACCAATAAGAGCTGGGAAATATCGTCATGTGGTTTATGTTCAAAAGGTTACCAAAACTAGAAACGCTGATGGTCAATTTGTTGATACGTGGATAGATCACAAGAAAAAGTTTGCTGATAAAGTACCGCTGAAAGCAAAGGAATACTTCGAGGCTAAAGCAGTTAATGCTGTTCGCACAGTCAATTGGAAAATGCGCTATGATGATTCCATAACGGAATCCATGCGAATTGTAGAAAAGAAAAGTGATGGTACAGTTAAACAAGTTTACGATATTCAAGGTTTGCTAGACATGGAAGGATTAAATCGTGAATTAGAAGTTATCACAGAGGCGGTGGTATCTAGTGCCGGTTGATATGAATATAGATTTTCGTAATAAAATAAGTCAATTAGGCAGAAAAGGCAAAGTGTCAGAAGGAAAAGTATTAAAATCAGCAGGCGAAGTATTAGCTGAAGGTATAGCGAGTAACATCAATCGTTCCAATACCAACGGAGCTGATTATACGCACTTGGCTGATTCTATCAAAACAAGTAATGTAAAAACGAATGAGTTTGGCGAGAGAAGTGTAGAGGTTGGGGCCACGAAAGATAAAGCCTTTATACTGAAATTTTTGGAGCTAGGAACGTCTAAAATGAATCCGCAATTGCCACTTACAAAAGGGGTGGCTAATTCAAAAGATGAAGTATCTCAGATATTGAACGCAGGGATGAAAGGGATTATGAAACTATGATTAACTTAAAAGACGACATCCTAAACGCCCTAGAGCTCAATACGAATTTAACCGGTCAACTTGATACGTATTATGGTTATCCTGCTATTTTTCACTTAAAAGCAGAACCAAATCAAGACTTTGAAACGTATGTGATTTATCAACGGATTAATAACACAGACATTGACTATGCCGACAACAAAGCATTACGCGAGTATATACACTACCAAGTATCTGTATTCACAAAACAAGGCTCGACGACAAGTTTAGGAGAAGAAGTTAAAAACTCCATGCAGTCGTTGGGCTTTTTTAGAACATACATTGGTGAAATGTACGAAAATGATACCGGATATACACATGTTTCCACGCGATGGAAAACAAAACTAAGGAAAGAAGGAATATAAAATGCCATATGCAACAGGTTTAAAACGTTTCACTTACGCGATTTTAACGGATGACGCAAGCATAGGAGCCACTTATGAACCAACAGTTCCACTACCGGAAGCTGTAAGTGCTGGGGTTGAACCAAGTGTAGCAACAGGTCGATTACCAGGGGATAATAAAATTGTAGCAACCGTTTCTAAATTTAATTATGCAACCGTTACAATCGGACTTACCCAATTATCAGCGAAAGACGAAGCTGCCCTTTTGGGTAAAACATTAGGAACAGATGGCGTGCTTAAATCAAAAGGCGAAGCGCCATATGTTGCT